>MGVS01000060.1 GCA_001800605.1 Elusimicrobia bacterium RIFOXYD2_FULL_34_15 | reverse complement strand
CCACCAAAAAGTGATAAACCGGAACCTTTTCCAGCTTGTAAAAGCACAATTAAAATTAAACCTACACTCGCAATGATGTGAATAGTTAAAACAAATCCGTACATAATACACCTCAATTAAAATTAAAAGTTAAAAGTTAAAATTAAAATTAGAGTTTTTAAAATTCGTCTTTTTGTCTCTATTTTAATTTATACTTTTTATTTATACTTGCCTCTTATGCGCCGTATTTCAAAAGCTTCCCTGCATTTGATAGAGCTATCGGCATAATTTCTTTTGCAGAAATTCGCCCTAACCCTCCGCATATGCAATCGCTTTCAGAAAATCTTTGAACTTTATCAAATCTGCACTTCTTTGAATATATCAATAGAGGCACTGGATGCCATGAATGCCCGGCATGAACCGCAGGCGTCGAATGATCACCAGTAATTATTATAACATCAGGGTTCAAACTTGTCAAGACCGGCAGTGATTTATCAACTTGCTCAATTATTTTTACTTTTCTTTGAAAATCACCATCTTCACCTGACGAATCCGTCTGTTTTATATGCATATAAAAAAAATCGTATTTTGAAAAATTATCTTTTAATGTCTGAAATTCGGTTTCAATCGTATCACCTGAATTTATAACTTCCATACCGCAAAGCCGCGCAAGCCCTTTATACATCGGATAAAGCGCTATACACGCCGGAGTTAGCTGATAAACTTCCTGAAATTTAGGAAGTTTTACCATTTTTGAAAATCCACGAAGTAAAACCATATTTGCAGGATGGTCATTTTTTAAAATCTCTTTTGCTTTTTGGATAAATTTATTTACTACTTCGGCGGTAAATCCTGCAGATTTTTCCGTTGCAACTGCATCCAGCGGTTTAAGACCTTCTTTCTGCGGGTCAGAATCTAAAATCTTATCTACAAGTCCTTTTCCTCTGAAAATTATTGAAAATCTATGTTCTTTAACTGGTCTTGCAAAAATTTTCACACCATCAATAACCATTCCGTCAAGTTTCTTACATAGTTCTATATTTTTATCAGTAGAAATTCTACCGGCACGACGGTCTGTTATAATACCTTTTTCATCAAGAGTGCAATAATTTCCTCTAGCTGCCATATCATCATGAGTAAATTCAAAATCTATACCAAGCGTATCTAAAAGCCCTCTGCCTATCTCGTGTTTTAACGGGTCATATCCGAAAATCGACATATGTGCCGGACCGCTACCGGGCGTTATTCCTGGTGAAATGGGGTCTGACAAACCACAAATAGACTTTTTTGCAAGCTCATCCATATTAGGATGATTTGCCGTTTCAAGTTCGGTCTTACCCGTTTCATTCTGCAATCCACCCAGCCCGTCCATAACAAGTAAGACGATTTTACTATCTGTTTTCGTTGTCAACTTTTTCAAAAATTCCTGTTCAACCATTATCTCCTCTCAATTGTATTTATTATTTTAAACTTTTTAAAAGTAATTTAATTTTAGGTTTTACTTCAGCTAAATCTTTATTAGCAATTTCCCAAATAATACTCTTATCAATACCAAAATATTCGTGTAGCACCATATTTCTCAAACCTTTCATTTCTTTCCAAGGAATATTGTTATCTTTATCATGAATTTCTTTTGGAATATTATTTACTGCCTCACCAATAATTTCAAAATTTCTTATTACAGCATCTACAACCATTTCATTTGAATTAAATTTTTCATATGAAAAATCTTTAATATACTCCTCAATCTTATTTATTGATACAATAATATCTTCAATAAACATCTTACATGTTCTTTCTTTTTTCATATAAAAACTACTTCTTTTAATATTTTATCTTTTAATTGTGGCTTCAGTGCACGATTAGTAACCAAATCAACTTTTTTATGCAATATTTTATTTAGATAAAATGACAAATTTACAAACGCCAAACCTATAGGTCTGGAAAAATTTACCAGAATATCTATATCACTTTTTTTACTAGCTTCTCCCCGAGCATAAGAACCAAAAATACCGATTTCTTTAACACCGTATTTGCTCTTAAGAATTGGCTTATATTTTTTCAGTATTTCTTTCGTTTGTTTTAAACTTTTCATATAATTTAATTTTGCAACTTTTTCAAAAACTCCTGTTCACCCATTTAAAATCTCCAAAATATTTAATTATTGCTTTAACTTATAGTAACAGAAGATTTCTCTAATGAATAGTATATCGAATCCAATAAAACTTTATATACTTTCCTTCCTTTTTCTGTGTTTACAAAATATGGTTTATCATCTTCAATTTTTTGAATCTTTATTAATCCGCTTCTATCAAATTTTTTACATATTTTTAACATTTCTTTCTGATTTATTTCCGATGTAATATATGTAGCTTTATCTCCACCTTCTCTGCAAAAAACAAAAAACATTTCTAATTCATCATAAGACAAATTCTTCAAATCTTCAGTATCTTTAGGAGTAAGACCTGCTTGAAGTCCAAGATTTTCTATTCTTAAAGAAAAATCCCTATAATGTATCTCTGTTACCTTTTGTATTAATCCACAAATTTGCGGTTTAAATGCTAGTACAATAATCAAGATAACAATTGGCCAACTAAGTTTAATAAGTTCTCTCATTTTCAAAAAACTATATTGATTGTTTTTTACTTATCCTTGAGTGCAGCTATTCCCGGCAGTTCTTTGCCTTCTAAAAATTCCAAAGAGGCACCGCCACCGGTAGAAATATGCGACATTTTATCAGCAACACCTGCATTTTTTACAGCAGATACGCTATCGCCGCCGCCGATTATTGAAATCGCACCTTTAGACGTTGAATCTGCAATCGCTTTACAAATAGTATACGTTCCTGTTGCAAATTTATCTATTTCAAAAACACCCATTGGACCGTTTAATACAATAGTTTTTGCTTTTGCTATTACTGAACTATATATCGCCTGAGTCATTGAGCCGATATCAACACCCATCCAGCCGTCTTTTATTTCAAGACCTTGGCTTTCTTCAACATTTGCGTTTTGATCAATTTTATCTGCAATTATATGGTCAATTGGCATAAGAAATCTAATTTTACTTGATTTTCTTAAAAGCGCTTTTGCTAAATCGAGCTTATCTTCTTCAACACGCGATTGTCCGACTTGTATTCCCATCGCTTTTAAAAAGGTATATGCCATAGCACCACCAATTAATATTACATCAACTTTGTTTAAAAGATTTTCTATTACACCTATTTTATCGGATACTTTAGCACCACCCAATATTGCAACAAATGGACGTGCCGGATTTTGCATCGCACCACCGAGATATTTTATTTCTTTTTCTAGTAAAAATCCCGCTGCTGAAGGAAGAAATTTATTTACACCGGCTGTAGACGCATGTGCGCGATGTACTGTTCCGAAAGCATCCTGAACAAAAAATTCTGCAAGTTCTGAAAGTTGTTTTGCAAAATTTTCATCATTTTTTTCTTCTTCAGAATGAAACCGCAGATTTTCAAGAAGTAATATTTCTTTTGGTTTTAGACCATCTGCAAGTTTTTTTACTTCCGGTCCAATACAATCCGGAGCAAATTTTACATCCTGTTTCAAGAGTTCCGACAAACGCTTGGCTACAGGTTTTAACGAAAATTCCGGTGCAACTTTACCTTTAGGACGTCCTAAATGGGAACATAATATCAGCTTACAATTGTTGTCAATAAGATATTTTAGAGTTGGTATTGATTCCTTTATTCTTGTGTCATCGGTAATGTTCTGTGATTTGTCCAAAGGAACATTATAATCAACCCTTACCAAAACCTTTTTACCTTTTAGGTTAACGTCTTTAATTGTAAGTTTCGCCATATTTCCCCCAAAAACAATTAAAAATTACAAATTAAAAATGAAAAATGTAGGAATTAAACCTTAATTTTTAATTTTGCATTTTAAATTTTAAATTGACTCTTATATGCCTTTCTTCATTATAAATTCAATTAAATCAACTACTCTATTTGAATATCCCCATTCATTGTCATACCATGCTAGAACCTTAACAAAATTGTCGCCGATTACTTTTGTAAGTTTCGCATCAAAGTATGATGAAAGAGCGCAATGATTGAAATCTATTGAAACTAACGGCTCTTCGGTATAACCGAGTATGCCTTTCATTGGGCCTTCCGAGGCTTTTTTCATTTGAGCGTTAATTTCTTCTGCAGTCGCATTCTTTTTCAATGTGCATGTTAAATCAACTATAGAAACGTTCGGGGTAGGAACACGGATTGCAAAACCATCCAATTTACCTTTTAAATCCGGGATAACCAAAGAAATTGCTTTTGCTGCACCGGTTGATGTCGGAATCATTGATACGGCCGCTGCTCTTGCACGACGCATGTCTGAATGTGCCATGTCCTGTAACCGCTGGTCGTTCGTATATGCGTGAATTGTGGTCATTAAACCTTTTTCTATTCCCCAGTTATCGTTGAGTACTTTTGCGAAAGGTGCCAGACAGTTAGTTGTGCAAGATGCGTTTGAAATTACATTATGATTCTTAGGATCATATTTATCGTCATTTACGCCCAGAACTATTGTTATATCTTCACCTTCAGCCGGTGCAGAGATAATTACTTTTTTTGCACCACCCTTAGTTATGTGATTTTCTGCACCCTTTACTTCTTTACCTTTTTTGTTTACTCCGTCTTTCTTTACCGTGAAAAGTCCGGTTGATTCCACAACTATTTCCACTCCCAAATCTTTCCAAGGAAGTTCTCCCGGATCTTTTTTGCTTAATACTTTAATTTTTTTGCCGTTCACAGAAATTATATCTGTACCTTCTGCTTTTACATCACCGGGAAATTGACCATGAACTGAATCATATTTTAAGAGATGCGCATTTGCCTTCGCATCAAATAAGTCATTTACTGCAACAAGTTCTATATTCTTGTTGTTTTTTTCCAGTAATGCTCTTGCTACTAAACGCCCAATTCTGCCAAAACCATTAATACCTACTTTCATTCTTCCTCCTAATCAAAATCTCGCCGAAGTTCTATGAACGAAGGCGGATAAAAATTATATATAATTTTAAGATGATATAAAATTTGTGTTAAAAAGTCAAGACCTAAAATAGTAAATGTCAAGCCAAAATAGAAATGTCTGGTTTTTAACAAAGTAGAAGTG
>MGVS01000059.1 GCA_001800605.1 Elusimicrobia bacterium RIFOXYD2_FULL_34_15 | reverse complement strand
GGATGCTGATTTAAGCAAGTTTTTTTATACTAAAATCTTATCCAAAAAAAATGGGTAATGTCGTGAAGAAAAGATGAAGAAGCGATTTATTTGCTTTAAAACCGGGCTGTTTGTTGTAAAAAACTTTATTTTTCAAAATCTTTGCCTTCAAGCGACAACTTAATTGTAAAAAATTGAAGTATATCCTTAAGCGTAACAATACCAATCAGTTTATTTTTTTCTATAACAAGTAGCCTATCGTTGCTATTCTTAGTCATAACTAAAAATGCCTTCATTGCATCACTATCTGCAGATGTTGTATTATCCAAAGAGCATTTGGTTATAATATCCCGGACTGCAAGTGTTTTCCAATTCTGACGCGGAATTCCTTTTATATCGTCAGTGCTTATACACCCAATAAGTTCATCATTGAAAACTACGGGGAACATTTGATAATGATATTTGTAAACATAATCATTTACAAATTCGGATAATAATACTGAGGGTGGAACCGAGACAGGATTAGGTGTCATAAAATGCATTACCGTTTCACCTTCCAATATTTTACGTAATAATTGCTGCTGATAAGACATTTGGGATGCATTACGTAAAAATACTCCAATAAGGAAATACCATATGCCATTAACAAAAGATCCCATAAATATTGCAAATATTCCCAAAAATATTAATAAAAGACCAAAAGTAGAACCTATCCATGATGAAATATGCGTAGCCCATATTAAGTTATTTTTCCATTGCCAAAGTGCAGAACGCAAAACCCGCCCGCCGTCAAGAGGAAATGCAGGAACCATATTAAAAGCCGCAAGAATAAAATTAATCCAGCTTATATAGGCAAAAACTCCGAATACCGATGCCGACCAACCGTGATTCCTCTGCAAATACGAAAATCCAAAAAACAATGCTCCTAAAAATATACTTGAAAGCGGACCGATTATTGCCACAAAAAATTCTGCCTTGGCACTACGGGGTTCCTCTTCGATTTCAGAAACTCCGCCAAAAATAAAAAGCGTTATTCCGCGTATAGGCAGTCCGAATCTTCTTGCAACAAGAGAATGGAAAAGCTCATGAAACACTACCGAACTAAACAACCCCAACGCCCCAAAAATTCCCATCCACCAATAAGTTGCTGTTGAAAGGTTGCCATAGCGGGTTGGGAAAAAACCAATCGCTAAAGACCATGTAACAAGTATGGCAATAAAAATCCAGCTTGCATCTATTCTAATTTCAAAACCTAATATTTTAAATATGGTTATTCCTTTACCAAACATTTCTTCTCCTTAAATTAAGTAATTCTTTTTTTCTTATAATTCGTATCATCTCTTTAAAAATTTTCATACTTGTTATTATTTCTCCGTAACCATACCCCGTAAAATTCCTAAATAATCTCTTAAAGTAATATAGACCGATTCCTGAGGCATCGGAACAACTCCCGGAAACGGTCTCGAATAAATACCTACCAAAGTATGATGAAGTACATGTTCGCTTGAATCGCCGTGCGTTAAAAAAATAAATATTTTCTCAAAAATTCCGCTATTTTTTAGATTCCGTGTTTTTATATTTCTCTGCTTCCAATCACCGTCAACTATCAAGTTACCATGTTCCACTAACTGTGAATGGTGTAAAACAATTGAATTAATCCAGAGGGAAAGAGAGAAACTTATAATTATCTGTTTTACGCTAACACTAAATGTTATATAAGACAAATAACCTATGCTTCCTAAAAAAGCTGACCATACCACTACAGATGTAAACAATTTAATAAAACTATATTTTGCCTTATATTGAGGGTGAAAAGGTACAACAAATAATGTTATAACTGTTATAAAAGCAATGCCAAGAATTATTTCAAAAATATTGTAAATTCGTCTTAAAACAAAATTTTCTATTTTTCCAATCGGATGAAATTCAGTATCATTCCATGAATTTACATTTGAGTGATGCCCTCCGTGGACCATTCTATAAACCTGCGGGTCGGTAAAAAGCATCCATGCAAACACATTGTAGAAAAACCCGTAAGATAAACCCGGAACA
Organism: Elusimicrobia bacterium RIFOXYD2_FULL_34_15; assembly: GCA_001800605.1. Lineage (GTDB taxonomy): Bacteria > Elusimicrobiota > UBA8919 > UBA8919 > UBA8919 > UBA9627. The sequence continues at coordinate 26,161 of MGVS01000059.1, read as the reverse complement.
TATTTATGCCATGATTCATGCATAAGAAACCCACACCAGGTGAAAAGATATATGCCGGGAAATATCATAAAAACTACTGATAATAAACCTATTTTTAAATATAAATAGGGTAATATAAAAAGATACACCGGCCATGCAACTAACACAAAATAAAATTTCCATTTCTGACTTTTTAATCTATTGTCTGATATATAATCCATTTTTACTCTCCTATTATTCCCTTTCGATAGCTTATTCTATAAATTACGCTTGCTTTATCATCTGACACAAGTATCGCTCCGTCAGGCATTACAAGTATAGCAACCGGTCGACCCCATGCTTTTTCACCATCATGCCATCCATCCGCAAATGTTTCATATTTTATAGCATGGTTATCTTTTAAGTACACCAAAGTTATTCTATAACCTAACGGTACCGTGCGATTCCACGATCCGTGTTCTGCAATAAATATCTGGTTATGATATTCTTTAGGAAACATTGTGCCCGTATAAAATCGCATACCAAGAGCTGCTACATGAGAACCAAGATCCATTTCCGTACCAGAAAATCCTTTATTAGAAAATCCTGAAAAATCAGGATCAGGGACATTATTCCCGTAACAATATGGAAAACCAAAATTCATGCCTTTTCCCGGTGCACGATTTAGTTCATCCGGAGGGAGATCATCGCCCAGCCAATCTCTTCCGTTATCTGTAAACCATAATTCTTTTGTTTCCGGATTCCAATCAAATCCAACGCTGTTACGAATACCTGAAGCAAATATTTCCGCCCCGGTACCATCCATATTCATCCTCATAATAGTTGCAAAACGTTTATCATCCGATACACAAACATTGAAGGGTGCTCCGATTGAAATATAAAGTTTTCCGTCAGGACCAAACCCGATATATCTCCAGCCATGATTTTTATCTTGAGGAAGTGTGTCGTTGATAATAACCGGGCTAAAAGAGTTTTTTAATCTGGTTTCTATATTATCGAATCTAAGAATTCGATTTATTTCAGCAACAAAAAGAGCTCCGTTTTTAAATGCCACTCCGTTTGGCATGTTTAAACCTCTTGCAAGAGTAATAATTTCTTTTCTCTTATTTATCGCATATACTTTCCCTTCTTCCCGTGTACCGACAAAAACAGTTCCGTTTTTTCCCAGAGCAAGAGAACGGGCGCCTTTTACATTATTAGCATAAATTTCAATTTTAAATCCTTTAGGCAGTTTGACCTTTCCTAAAACAAGATTTGATTTTTGAATTCCAAAAACCTGAGAATTCACAAATAAAAAAAGAAACAGAATAATACTCTTATAATTAATCATTTATTTTTTTAATCCCTATGCCCTTAAAAGATATGCATGTGCGGAAAAACCGGCACCATAAGACGCTGCTACCAGCCAATCCCCCGGATTGACCCCTTTATCAAGAATCTCTTTTAACACAAACATCACAGTTGGAGAAGACATGTTCCCATATTTTGATAAAACTGAACGTGTATGTCGTAATTGTTCATCAGATAGACTAACTTCATCTCTCAAGGAATTTATTACATTTTCTCCGCCCGGATGAAAAGCCCAATGATTTATATCTTCTTTTTCTAATTCATATTTTTCTAAAATATTTTCTATTAATTCATTAGCGGCTTTACCTGTTAAAGAAGGAAGCCTTGAAGAAAGTTGATTATGCAATTGACCGTCTTTATGAATAAACCGTATATCTTCGCGATATTCCGGGATGTAATTACTTTTTGATGCTACAAGTTGAATACCTTCCGGACGGTTCCATAACACCGCAGCAGAAGCACCATCACCGAAAATACAATCCGAAATTAATTGACTTGGGTCATTAGTCATCTGGAACGTACTGCTGCAAATCTCTACCGAAACACTTAACACAATATTATCCGGCAATTCGCGCAACAATGCCTCTGCAACTGTTAAATTTGGAATAGCGCCTCCGCAACCGCTGCCAACCAAATCGTATGTCTGAATGTCATGTCCTAACCCAAGATTTTCAATCAAATAAGTAGAAATGCCCGGACAAATATAACCGGTACAGGTATTTACTACAAGTCCTGTAACATCTTGTACTGAAACTCCTGCTTTTAATAATGCTTCCTTAATTGCCTTGCTTGATAATTCAATTGACGAATTTGTAAAACGCTTAATTTTAGCATCGGCATTTTCGTTAAGTAAAATCTCTAAATTATCTAAATTATAATGCCGTTTCTGAATGCTTGAGTGGTTTAATGCTCTGTGCAGAATGCTAAAAGCTCTGGAATTAAGTTTATCCTTATAATTCTTATTTACAAACATCTCTGCTTCTTGCTGAGATGCACTGAAAGACGGCACAACAGTAGCTATTGATGCAATATGCACACTATCTTTTTTTTCTTTTATTTTCATATATTTAAACCCACTAATCTAGACATACGTCTCATTGTTGATACATGTTTCCATAAAGGAGGCTTTACACCTAACTTATATCCCAACCCATAAATTGAAGGAAGAAAACTTAATCCCATTGAATCTGAATCAATAAAATTAAAGTTATCATCCATATATTTTTTTACTTCCAATATAGCCCAATCTGCATCCAATCCCTGCGAAGTATAGAACAAAGGATCTAATAACTCCGGCCTATACATATTTAAGTCTCCATCCTCCCCTGCTTTTTTTGCCAATTCCGTACCCGGATAAATCCTTATACCTACTGCAAAAGACGCAATATCTTCAGATCGTACAAAATTTTTTGCGAATTCTAAAGTTTCTATTACTGTTTCTTTTGTCTCGCCCGGACCCCCTAACATGAACATCCAGAAACAAGGCACTTCATGCTTATAAACTGATATAGCAGCTTCATGCAATTCAGCCGAATTATATTCTTTACCTAGATTTTTAAGTACTTTATCCGATGCGCTTTCCGCTGTAATACCGATTCCGGAAAAACCAATATCTTCCATAACATCTAATAATCTATCATCAACAAAACGCGGATTAAGAGACATTGTCTGAAATCTTGCATTTATCTTTTCAGACCTAATTTCATTACAAACATCAATTGCATGCCGGTACGGCGAATTAAAAACATTATCTACAAACTCAATATCATTTAAACCTTTTTCGACAAGCTTTCTAACTGAAGCGGCAACACTTTTTGGACTGAATAAATGATATGTTTTTCCTTCATTTATAGGATAAGTACAATAAATACAATTATAAGGACAACCTCTTTTAGTTTGAACAGGTATACTGCTCTGTTTTTTTAAATATGCATTGACGTCTATCCATCTATTAAAATCCGGAACTTCACAATTATCCCCAACTAAAATATTAGATAAACTATTTTTAACAAAATTGCCGCTTTCAATTTGAGCTACGCCCTGAATATTTAAAGAAAGATTTTCTGAAATAGCTTCAAGAAGCTTTGGAAAAACAATCTCGCCATAACCTGTTACCGCAAGTGAAACATCCGTATATCTTAACAATTCCTCCGGCATAATCCCGACCGCTGAACCGCCAAGAACAATAATTGCTTTACTATTCTTCTTTATTAAATTTACCAAGTATTTAAGCTCGTCAAAATAAGTTACAGTATTTTGAAAATTATTGTTATCTATATTTCTGATAGACAAACCTATAACATCAGGTTTAAATAAATTTATTTGTTTTTCTAAATCGGATTTATAATTTGTAGAAAACATCAAATCCAAAATCTTAACCCGATGACCGAATTTCTCTGTTGCTTCTGCAACCAGGCATGCACCAAAAGGCATAACAGCTATCGGATTTTTATTTTTATTAGTTGATACTATAAGAATTTTCAATTTACACCTTCCTTATATATATATATATATATAACCATTTACTCTTCAGGAGCATATCCATACATTTTTGAGTCCGGTATTATATATTTCTTACGTAAATCAATTAATGGAATTATTTGTTTTAATTCGTGCATAGCAACATCATAAACATCAAAAGTATTATCAGCACCTGCTCCCCATGCTAAATCAGAATTAAAAGCAATATCAAATTCAAGTATTGTCATTCTACGGGAATTGTAAACCAGTTGGGTTACCGCAATCGCATTTGCACCGAAAAAAGAACTCAAAGGCTGCCATAAAATGGTATTGAAACCATCTCTTATAAAACTATTATTAATGATTGAATCCGGTTGAGCAAAAAGATTTGTACTTAACTGACTATTGCATTCATCAAATGCCCGCTGAATTTCACCAAAATACATATCTGAGTTTATTCCATAGGAAACGGGAAGTGTTTCCCATTTCAATTTACCCAATATTTTTGCATATTTTATATTCTTACTAGAAACTATTTTTGAAATATTTCTAACTTTTTCTTTATGGAAAATAAAAATCACTCTTTTCAAATCCGGCTCATTCTTAATTGAACGGATTGAAATTTCCGATCTTCTTTCCAAAGAATTATCTTTAACAACATTTTTAGGACCCAGGAAAACATTAGTTGTTATTATGAAAACTGCAACAACCAAATCTAATAAATTTTTCATTTTCTAAACCTCCTAATTTATTTTTTTCTGTTTAAATTATAGTATTACCTTAATTAAAATAAAATTAGAAATAGATTAAAAACTTTTAATAATCCTAAGCGAGACAACAAGCAGATATCCCGCCTTGCGGGATTATGTGCTCAGTCGGTACGTAGTTCCGACTTCCGCGCATAAAAAAAACCATCCCCTTTCAAAGATGGCAACAATGCCTTTTTTACTGTATCCTGTATTCTGTGTACTATATTACACTACCTTACTATCGCTAATTTACCTTTTTTGATTTGGCTGTTGTTATTAATTATCATATAAATATATACTCCGCTAGCTATCGGTTCCGAATTATTATTATTCGCATCCCATGTTAATTCGCCTGTAGGAGTATTTTTATCATCTTCATATACCAATTCCCCTGCAACATTGAATATCTTTAACTTTGAATGGCTGGTCAAATTGGTGAAATATATTTTTGTATGTCCTAAACTCGGTTTAAACGGATTAGGATATACATGCGCTATAACTAAATCGTTTTGTAGCGCAGCAAAAACTCCGTAAAAAGATAAATGCTTGGTTATACCTGTCGCTAATTTATTTGCTTTATCGATTTTCGTTGTAGTTATTTTATCCCATTTGATAGCTTTTTCGTTATAAGTATATATCATAAGCTTACTGCTTAAAATATCGTTTTCATCTATTCTGTTATTATCGTCTGAATCTTTGTATGGTAATGTTATTTCCAAGTTATCTAAAAATTGTGTCTGTCCGCTTTCAAGTTCTATCTTATAAATATAACCTATTTGTATTAAATTTTTAGAAACTTGCGGTGCATCGGCAGTATTCATAGTTATTTTCAATTTGTCCGTAGCACCGCTAGTTAATACTCCCGTAGATATCTTTATAGAACTTATTAAGTTCGTATACGTATCAAGTATTTTCACCTCGTTTAATTTATTATTATATATCCGTTCATATTTATGATTGCCGGTTTCCTCAATATCGGGATCGACATTATCAATTTTTACCGTAATATACCCCGCATTTTCTTCTGCTATACCATTTGTATCTGTCGCCTTTGCCCTTAAATTATATTGCTGGTTATTTTCCAAACCGCTTACATCCCATTGCATGTAATACGGACTGACCGCATCAGGATTATTCTGGCCGGACACATGATCCGGTACTGGGATCGTTATCCAATCTGTATCTCCGAATTTTCTATATTCAAATGTAACTTCTTTAATGTTTGTTGTATCTCCTATTAAATTGTCTGCTAATAAAAGTACATTTGTCCCGCTTATTTTCATTCCATTTGTAGGAGTACTTAATTTTGTTATTATCGTATCAGATAAATTATCTACCGCTGTCTCCGCCACCTCATTAGTATTTGTATCTTCATTTCCAAACTCATCAACCGTTCTTACAGCAAATTTGTATTCCTGTCCATCTGTCAGATTATCTATAGTTAATTCCGTTTGAGTACTATTCACTACATAACTTGGTGTCGTATAATCTATTTCTCCCGTTGACATATATACCCTGTAATTTTCCGCATCAGCGCTTGTTGATTCTGACCAATCTAATTTTATCTTGTTATCCCCAATCGGAGTAGCTGTTAAATCGCCTGCCGGTTCAGGAGATGCAAAATCATTGCCACCTTCACCACTGCCGCCACCGGAACCGCCGCCGCCGCCACCGCCTGTACCCGATGTTATCTTTGTATTACTCAATATTCTCACGGACGCTTCATTAACATAATTAACAGCTGCTACACGTGCCCAATACACAGTCCTTTGGTTTAATCCTTCTACTGTTAATTCCCCGGCTGCACAAGTAGTTGCTCCGATCATTGAATTTGTTCCGCCTTTAAAATTTGTGCTTGATAATTCTATTATATAAAGAGTATCTGCCGGATTGCTCGGTGCAGGATTGCTCCATCTTATGCTTATACTGCTTGTATATACTTCGCCCCATGTAACAGTAGGTATATTGCATTTTGTAACTTTACCGGATAAACTTGTCCAACCACTGTCGTTGCCTAGTGCATCCCTGGCTCTTACCTGAAAATAATATGTTGTATTTGGCAGTATTGCATTTGTGTAATATTTGTTACTAAACCAATCGCTTTCAGTTATGGTACCTGCATCAAAAACTTGTGAAATAGAATATCTTACACGATATGGCGTACTATTTAATCCTGACATATTATCGTTTGCCGATGCAGTAATAGCAGCCGATGAAATATATGTAATTATACTGTTTATCATAACACTGTTAGGCTCGCTTAAATCTATTCCGAAATTTTTTAATCCAACTGAATCGCCGCTGACATAGTCGCCGTATAAACCTGTGTTATCTTTTGCTCTAACACGCCAAAACCATCTGCCCTCGGGTAATACTGAAGTTACATAACTTGTTACTCCGGCACTGAGTGTAGTTGTTTCAGGACAAACAAAATCTATATAATTAATCGAAAAATTTGAAGTCGTTGAAAATTGGATATTATATTGGAAAGTATTTAAAATATCTAAATCGGTTATTGCAAAAGTCACTACTATCTGCTGACTGTTTGTCCAAGCTCCCCAATTTAAAACTTGCTCACTTACCGTTTTTTGACTCAACCCGCTAACCACAGGCTTGCTATATCCGGTTTCAAGAGTTATAGTACCGGGAGAATTTGATACTACTGACCAGTTAAAAATTTCGTCTGCAGCCTTTACAGCAAAATAATATTGTGTTAAAGGTGTTAATGCTTCTATTCTAAAACTTTCAACATTACCTGCAGGTTTAGGAATAATGGAATTATCACAAATTGTAGCAGATGCCCAATTACTGTCGTTTATTTCTGTATTGCTTCTTCTAATTTCATATTTAATGGCTGTTCCGGATGCTCCGTCATCGCCTACCGCGGTCCAGCTTAATGTAATACTTGTGCTATCGTAATCACTTATAACTAAATCAGCTATCTTCGCAGGTAGTATAGCATCAGGCGGATCCGGCGGCTGAGTCTGTGTTGTAATTATATTAGATACTCCATTCCAATTAATAAGAACCTCATCTCTAACTTTTATACCGAAATAGTATACCGTACTAGGTGACAATCCCGCAATATTATATGTCTCTATTGAACCTGCTACATGAGGATTCAATTCGCTTCCGCATTTAATCGCATTATTACTCCAATTAACTATATCATCCAATACTGTAGAATATCTGATATCATATCTGCTTGCTGTTCCGGATGCTCCGTCATCGCCTACCGCGGTCCAGCTAAGCGTGGCTGTAAGACTACTAATACTAACTATTGACAAATCGGTAATTCTGGACGGTGGAATTGTATCGGGAGTGCCGTATTCATACCTTCCTATATCAGGAACATTGCCAATGTACGGAAATCCAACATCAGTACCGGCTTCAATCAAAGAACTATTTGGTTGTAATCTATAGTACAAATCATCGTAACGATTTCCTACTCTTTGTATTCTGGGATCAGTATTCTCCAAATTATTACCGAAATCAACACCTAATGCATAATTTCCTTTGGTTGTATTATATAAACAATTAAACTTTGCCTCTGCATTCCGTACAGTAACATTAATTGCAGTATTGAAGAGATTCACGCTTACACCGTTATCAGTCATAAAAATATTATTTTTTACCTTAAAACCGTTCAGGGGCCCGCTTGCACCGCCTACAGATTCAATATTGATGTCGTCCGGCGCATTCCCGTCATTAACACTATCAAAAACATTATTATATATCTCCACATTTGTCACAGAATAATTTGTATTTGTACTAACATTCTTACGTAATGTAATCAGAACCTGATATAGAATCTGGTCGTAAAATGTATTGTTATGTATGGAAATATTTGACATATTATTTATCCCAGAAATCTGAGAACCAAAACCAAATCCGGAAATATAATTGTTATATATTTCTATATCTGAAACGGATATCTCGATAGCTTTCGTTTGTGCGGTACCCTGATAAATAAGTTTGTTATCATGTATCTTAACGCTCTTTGTCCCGCCGCCCTTGTTACCTTCTAATAATGAAAACCAGCCATTACAATTATTATTGTAAATTTCACAATCGTCATATAAATTCCATAACTCAATAGCTTTATCAGAACCAAAATATAAATCGTAACCAGGCACGTTTATATTGCAATTATAAATCTTTAATCCTTTAAACCATCCTTTATTAATATACGTTATTCCATTTCCTTTATTTTCAGAAATTGTAATATCATGTATAACAGCCCTATCCAAGTGCGCTAATTGCAAAACTCCGGTAGTTAAACTGCTTGTAATATCTCGCGAGCAATTATTAAAAGTAAGATTATATGCCTGGAAACCTGTCAGGTAGGTTGCCGGCGGTGCGTGGTCTCCCGCTGTTCCTCCGGAAGTAATTTCCGCTCCGTTAAAATAAATCTCCGAGAAAATAATATCGTGAATAACGACATTATTCCTTCCGCTTATTTCTATCCCTTTATAAAGATTTTTATTATTGCCGTCTATCTTAAAATTACTTAATGTCTGATTACCGCTTTGTACCGGGCTTGATTTAAGACTAATCAAAGCTATTCCGTTTGAAATGGAATTTATAATTGCACCTCTTAAAATTGTACTATTTATACCTGCTCCCTCTATACTTACTCCGATAGGCACAACTGATTGTTGTATCTCTGTAAATATCCCGGCATTCAAATGAACTACACTCCCCTGTTGAAAGTTAGAAGGTATATGGCTTACCGCATATGATAATGTTTTCCAAGGTTTGGTTTGAGTACCGTATCCGGTAGTATCTGTTCCATTCACATCAACATAAAAAATCACTCCCTCTACAGAGCTTAAAATACCGCCAAGCATTAATAATAATATAGAAACTAGTTTATATTTTTTTAGCATATTTTTCACATTTGATTCTAATATTATATCCAACCAAGCCTGCCCGACTACGTCATTCAGGTGGGGTTTGCAACTACTTTATCAGTGCAATTTTCTTTAATACTTTTATTGTTTTCTCGCTGTTCTTGTGTGCTCGTACTAAATATAAATATACTCCGGATGCTTTATTAGATATATCCCAAGTATATTCGTATGCATATTTGTTATTCTTTATCATAGGCTGTGTAGATATTTCATCTTTGTGCACTAACTCGCCTGCTACGTTGTATATTCTTATTTCAACTAAATCGGCTATCCCGCACTCTACATGTATAATTGGCTGGTATCCATTCTTTGCAGGGTTTGGATATGCATATACTTCGCCTTTTACAAATTCTGCCGATGGCGCTTGTTTTATCGCTCCAAGTAATATTGGCTTTTCTTTGTAGTTTACACCTACTATCTTACTTTGACCATTTATGTCAATGCTTTTTGCTATTACATTGCTTAATGTTATCCCTTGTCCGTTTATTGATACATCGCTGTATGGTGCATATATTATTCCTTTTAGTTCCCCCTGCCCGCTTATCTGTATTGGTTGTGTAGTGTTACAATAAATTATTAATTTATATGGGTTCCCGGTAGAATGTACTTCGCTTTGTCCAGCTATTTGTATTTTGCCTATACTAAATATCTGGATTTCACCGGTTAGATTAAGTTTTGCCTGTCCTGATAGATCTATTCCTGATAAATAATATGTTCCTGTTGATATTGTTATAGTGTCTTGTCCTGATAGTGTAAGTATTCCGTTTATTAATGCTTTTTTGCCTTTGCCGGTTAATGGTATTTTGTCGTTGTCATTATTTTGTGATATTTTTACCTGCATCGTATCCAAATCTATTGTATATGGATTTATTGGTTGTGCATTTTGTGTTATTGTTCCTATTATTTTGCTTTGTCCTGTTAGTGTTATTTTCTGTCCTTCTGCATTACCGTCTATTAATGCTTGTCCTGATAGTTTTATTTGTTTGTTACTTCTAACATCTCCGTATATTTTACTCTGGCCGTTTATTATTATTCCTTCAATTCCAAATGCTGCATATTCAGTTAATTGTGTTACTGTAAATACTGTTGATTTTAATGTTTCTGTATTTGAGACGTTATCTATACTCCGATAGGTTACCGTATGAGTCCCCACTGATAATGTAAAGCTGGTTATATATATATTAAAATTACCATTATCAATACTATATTCAGTTTTGTTTATCCCACTAGCTACAACAGGGACTTGTCCTGAGCTTGTCGAAGGATCTGTTGCTATAAATGATATTGGTGTGTCTGGTGTTATGTAGGTTTCTGTCGTGCTTATGGTTGTGACTGGTGGAGTTGTGTCTACATAATATGTTTGTTCTTTTATTGTTTCAAGGATACCTACATTATCCTCTGCATAGTATTTTATTGTATGTACACCTTCGGTCAATGTAAACGAAGAAGTGTAATTCACGAACTCTGAACCATCAATTTTGAACTTAATATCTTTTAGCCCTGAAGATGCTCCGTTTATTATCGGGTCTTCCGCGATTATTATTATTTCGGTATCGCTACTTATATATGTTTTATCCTCAATCTGAAATTTGTAATCTGAAATTTGTAATTCCGATTCCGGCGGAGTATTATCTAATTTTATTGTTATAGTTCTTTCTGGTTCTGTATTTTCTATATTATCTTGCGAGTAATAATTCATTGAATATATTCCATCTATGCCGGTTATATTGAATGTGGTGGTGTATTGGATATATGCTGGAATATTATCGGTACTGGTGTATATCGTATATTTTGTTTCTTTTATGCCTGACGGTATTGTGTTAGAATCCACTGCCAATAATTCAACTAGCGATTCCGAAGTTATGTATCTATTATCATTGTCTATGAACTGTGAACCGTGAACTACGAACCACGTCTCTGGTACACTGTTGTCAATTGTTATTGTTAGTGATTTTTCTTGCTCTTGATTTAGTAGGTTGTCGTAACTACGGTAATATATTGTGTGTTCACCTTCAGCTAAGGTATCTAGTGGGATAGTACAATCGTGGGATAGTGCGATAGTGTATGGACCAGAATCTATTTTATATTCAGTGTATTTCAAGCCGCAGGCTTGTCCTGAGCGACCATCGGGAGTCGAAGGATCTATCGATATTAAACTTATTATCGTCTCCGAACTTACAAAGATTTTATCCTCTGTCTGATATACTGAATCCTGTATACTGTGTACTGACGTTGGAGGTATATTGTCAACAATGAAATCGAGGGTCTTTATTTGTTCAATATTTCCGATAACATCAATACTGTAATAACTAATTACGTACTCCCCTTCGGTAGTTATTGTAAATGTACCGATATAATTTACAAAATCAGATTGCTGCGTTTCACTCGCAATGACAACCTTATATTTAATATTTTGAATACCTAAACCTATTCCATCGCCCACTGCTATTAAATCATCAACAGCAGTCAATTCTATTTGCGACTCCGCCGTTATATATGTTTTCCCGTCAACTGTATACTGTGTACCGTATACTGTATACTGACTTTTTGGCGGTTTTGTATCCCATACAACTTCAAATTTTCCTGTTGTAGATGAACTGTAATTACCGAGAGAATCTGTCGCTTCAACGCTCATTGTATAAAAACCATAATACGGTAAACTTAATGGCTCTATCTGGTCACCGGATTTTACATTATATTTGCTTCCGATTTTTGACGTATCAGAACATTCTACTAAAGTTAAGTAACCGGTTGTTGCAGAAGGAGTTAAATCGGTTATTGTGTAATCAATATTTATTTTATCTATGGTTGCTACATATTTTCTACCGGCAATTGAAGTACTTATGCTTATTTCCGGTGCAAAATTATCTATAATAATATCTTTTGTTTTAGCCAACTCTATATTATTTACATTATCAATACTTCTATAGGAAATTGTACAGGACTTATCTATACTATTTATCACCCGGATTGCTCTTTGGCTTATTTCCTGTCCGGTTAAAGCTCTATTAAAAACCATTACATCATCGATTAAACCATTAAAATAATATCCAAAAGGAGCACCACCAACCATAAATATTTGTTTATTTATTGGTCTCTGATTTCTGCTTACAACCATATTTCCATCTACATAAACTTTGATTCCGCTGCCATCGCTTGTTACTGTAAAAAGATACCAATTATTTGCCTTAATAATTCCCGGTGCCGAATAAGCCTGGGGTTCAGCCCATCCGCCTGCTACTATACTGCCATCCGGTTGTAAATGACAATAAATATTGCCCATGGAAGTACTACCCAACCAAAATGGCATCGGCCCCCATGGTGTTCCACCCATAGTGAAAGGTTTTATCCACATGGAAATTGTTATAGGAGAAGTACCTGATGGGAACGAAGCATCGTTAATATTTACCGAATCATTAATTCCGTCAAAACTCAGTGCTTTGCCGTAAATTCCGCTATCCGACCAAGTAGCACCGTTAATTACACCGTTACTTACACCATAAAAATCATTGGCTACATTTCCGCTTCCGGCATCAAATTTCCAATAAGAGATACATCCCGGAAACTCAGGTTTTACAGGTATATATTCAAACCAGGAATTATTATCTATATTTAATTCTGTTCTTTTAACACCGCTTAAATTATCAGTAGCTGTTAAATTAAAAGCAGTTGGCGAAGAAATAAATATTTTGTCCCCAATCTGAAATATGCTATTTGAAATTTGTAATTCTGTTTCCGGTGTTGTTTTATCTAAAATAAAATTATAACTTTTAATATTTTCAGTATTATCAACATTATCCACTGAACGATAATATATGTAATGCTCGCCATCAGAAATTTGTGTTAAATCTAATGATTTAGAATAATTTACAAATTGCAAAAAAGAATAATCCGATACTTCAGAATTAGTTATTGCATATTCTATTTTTTTAACTCCCGCCTCACCAACGTCCTGCGCCGTTATCGTTATTAGTGTTTCTGCATTTACATAATACTTATCCCCAATTTTTAATTTTTCATTTTTAATTTCTAATTGACTCACGGGCGGAATCGTATCAATATTTACCGTAAATTTTTTATTCTGTGCTTGATTCATTACATTATCAATTGCACTAACTTCTATTGAATTAGAACCGCTATCAAAATAAAGCGGTACAGTTATATCAGTCCAATTCCCGTTATTTATTGATTTAGAAAAAGTCATTAAACCGGAAGCTACTCCGTTGATTACAGGATCATTTGCAGATATTTCTACCGTTACCGGCACCGAACTAACATAAATCTTATCATCAATTTTTAATTTATAATTTGTAATCTTTAATTCCACCTCTGGTGGAGTATTATCCACATAAAATGTAGCCGATTTAATAAGCTCGGTGTTATTTCGTTTATCAACCGAATAGTAATCAATTGTATGAATGTCTTCAGAAGCAAGGTAAAGAGGTAAAGAGGTAGAAGGGTAGAAAGAGTATGTATTCTTATCTATTGAATAATAAATTCCTTTTACTCCAAGCGGAAACTCACCATAATCCACCGCCGATAATGATATTTCTGATTTTGGTGTTATATAAATCTTGCCATCAATCTGAAACTTGTAATCTGAAATCTGTAATTGACTCTGTGGCGGTAAAATATCTTTAACAACCAAATCAAACGACTTCATACCTGAAACAAGCGCTAAATTATTTTTATTTAACGTATATACCAGCTGTGTAAGTCCGTCAGAACCACCGGTAATTGTTCCGGTCGCTATTATTATGTTTTCGCCTTTTAGTAAATCGATTGTTTTATCTATGGTAATATAACTGTTACCGTCATTATCTTTTAATATACCGTTCAAATTAATATCAACTATATCTCTATTTGAATCGATTCTTAAAATCAGCTCCATATTTTCCCCAATCGCATATTCTGATTTATCAAGCGTTGATTCTAATATCCTTGTTGTATAACCGACAACATCTATTGGGATTCTGCCAGTAACAATTTCCGTAGAACCTTGCGCACTAAATCTATAATCAACATAATATGTACCTGTGACAATTTCCTGCGGAAGTGTAAGTGTTAAATTTACCAAACCGGGAACTAAGATTTCGTTTGTCGTACCAAACACAGTATAACTCAGCGTACCTGTGGAATTAGTAATTATATTAATATTTGCATTCTCTCCGGTGTTATATATCTGTTTATCTGCAGAAACAGTTACAACGTCATTCTTAGGATATATATATGAAGAATTCAGGTATAACGACCTGCCGCTTGCCAGATACACGCCGTAAAATAATTTACTGCCCGTGTGATGAACCGGAACATTAAACGAAAATGTCTGCGTTGACTGAGTAAGATTGGCTATTGTCCGGCTCGCTTCATAAGTATTGAAATTAACTTTGATAAATCCGTCTGTAATCGTTTCAGAATTTGTAGACCATATATTCATCGTAAACGTAGCGGTATCGCCTTCTAAATAATACTGCTTATCCAATTGCGCCGAAACTCCCGCTTTATAACCGATTATCTTTAATGTAAACGTGCTTTCTTTAACATCGCCAAATTCATTTTTGCAGGTTACAAA
Source organism: Elusimicrobia bacterium RIFOXYD2_FULL_34_15 (assembly GCA_001800605.1). Lineage (GTDB taxonomy): Bacteria > Elusimicrobiota > UBA8919 > UBA8919 > UBA8919 > UBA9627. The sequence continues at coordinate 11,138 of MGVS01000059.1, read as the reverse complement.
GCCCATAAGCTTCCTTGTATCTAAATCATCGGCAGGTTTAATTTCAAACGAAAGATTTTTCTGTTCATCTATGTTAAAATACTCTTTCTTGATAAAATTGGCAACATCACCGGCAGATACCGATACCTCAAGATTCCCCGAAGCATTGCCTATATTTGTCACATCAAATTCAAGCGTTGCAGATGTTCCTGCAGCAACCTCAAATTCTGAAGATAAATTAGTTATAGCACCCAAAGGCGCATACTTTTTATATATACTTCTTTCCGACACAACACTTTGGTTGTAAAGTATCTCGGTTTTTACAGTATATGAAGCTGCTACTATAACATTCGGCAAAGTATAACTATATTCTCTATTTTCTCCTATAGGAATAACCATATCCTGTAAAATTTCCGCAAAGTCCGTTTTTATTTTCAATACACCGTAAAACTCATTACATCCTGTGTTTGTAACAACTGCTTTGTTATCGGTTAAATTCGTGATCTCCGCTATATTCTCTTTTGCTACTTTTATCAAAACACTACCTTTTGCCAAACCGGATTTAGTTTCATAGTAATTCAGCACATACTCGCCTTCAGTAAGATAATATACCAATGTATCGCCTAATTGTGCACCGGTTAATAAACTATACGACTTTTGCAGGTAATTAACTCGTGCACCGTCTTTTGTAAGTTCATAAATAAAATTAAGTGAAAGATTAATATTCCCGTTATTTACAATATTTATAGGGACAGAAATATTACCTTCAGGATATGCCTTTAAAACTGGACAAGCAAATAAAATTTTACCGTCAAATTTTATATATTTTAAGACTGTCTTAACTACTTCGCTTGATATAATTATATTAAATAAGGTATCTTTGTTTATATTAAAATCTCTTGCAAATAATCGGTTTTCAGATGGTTTTAAAGTAAACGTGGATATCTCGCCTGCAAAATTAAGTTCTAAACTTGCATTCACCTTTCCGATGTTTTTTGCAAACGCTAATATTTCAAACTGTTCCTGGCCGACTATGTCGGGACCGGTAACTACCAAATCCACTATCGGTTTTTCCACCCAAATATGTTCAATGGTTTCTGTTGCCCCTAATCGCCCTTTTAGTTCAAACGGTTCATTCGCTAATGTAGTTAAACTAAAACTCGTGACTCCGTTTGCCGGAATTATATATTCCTGCGAAAGTATTTGCTCATTGCCTTTAAGTAACACTACGGAAGTTGTTAATTCGGTAAGTCCAAAATTATGAACAGCACCGGAAATATCTATAGTTTCTCCCGGCTTGTATGCGCGTTTATCGGTGTTGAATGTCAAAACCGCATCGCCGTCATTTACAAAAAATCCTTTATCACCGGAAGCAAGTTTCTGTCCATCTCTGTTTTTTACCATAACCTCTGTATAATACTTACCCTGATTTACAATCGCACCTGCATTGTCTGAAACCGGTATAACACCGGTACCGGACACATTATCAATTACATTTGAATAATACACCTTCCCTTTCTTCAAAAATCTTGATACTCCGCCGCCGCCGGTTAAATCACTCAAATCATTTACTGCAAACCAGACAGAATCATCAGATACTGCTCCGTTTACTATATTGTTACCTGCAAGTCCTTCTGACATCGTGAAAATTTCTTTTTCATCTGTTTCCTTATTATATTTTACAACACCGCCCTTACCACCCAGCCACAAATAATTTCCATCGGGTATAATACAACCGGTATACTTACCATTTGATGTACTTACTCCAAAAAAACCATTAACATCTGATGTCACACCGGTTAACTTATTATATTTTCTTAATGCCCCTTGATATGGAGCGTTAAAATATACCCATACATTTTCATTGTCAACACACATATCAATACCGGTCCACCATATATTTGACATTATGGTATCCCATCTATTTTCTTCCCTATCATACCTATATAAATAACTAAATGTATCGCTTACGTATCCGGCAGCCCAGATATATCTGCCGTCAGGACAAATCTTGCGTATATTAGAACCGGGCGGAACATCATATGCCTGCCACTGATTATTAACTAACTGATATTTAAATATTTTCGAATTACATGCAAGAAACACATCGCCCGCGTCCCGCTTTATATCATATACAGGCAAACTCTCAGGTAAACTTATTACTCGTAAATCATTAGTTAAATTATTAAATTCTGTTAAACCGCTATCGCTGCCTATCAATGTTGTTGTATCATTAAGTAAAAATATTGAATTTATAAATGACCAGGCATAATTTTTATAAGTGTTATTTGTTAAATCATATTTATATAGTCCGCTATCAGTCGCATATGCGAATAAATATTTATCATCTGATGCTACACGTGCTATATTATTTGATCCAAGCCAATTTGCCCGGGTATAATTTTGCCATTGGTAGTTTTTCTCAAATCTGTATATATCGCTATATGTTCCTACCCATAAATTATTTTTGTCTGCAGTAAAACTTAACACACTATCAAAAATATTACTATAATCCCCGGATAAACCGGTTACTTTATCATACCACACCAAACCGCGGTCTACGCCTTGATTGCAGAAATATAATCTGTCACCTTCCGAATACATTATACTCGGTTGGAATTGGTTATTATCGTTAATATTGCCAAGCCAAAAATTTTGCTTTACAAGTTCCGATGCCAATGTTATCTTATTAATTCTATAAATATTAATTGTCCGGCTATACGGATCATAGACATTCGCATAACCCCAGATATACTGCTCATCTCCCGCTATTTTTGATAGCGGCACTCCAAAACGTATAAATACTTTCATCGTATCGGTTAATGGATCATATTTGTAGACATTGTTGTCATTACTGGCAAGCCATGTATCCACACCATCGTAATATACGCTATTATAATCAATGTAATGACTCCATGTTTTACTAAGTTTATCATACTTTTCAACAAAATAATTCCCGGCATTTCTGTCCGTCAAAAACCAAACTAAATTCGCTGCATTGATTATGCTTACAGATTGTTGTGAACCGGTAGTGGATATTATTTCTGATTGATGAGTAGTTTTATTAAATTTTCCGAATGCAAAGCGCAAATATCCATTCAGTAGGTCAGGGCTTTCCCCGGTAAGATACACATCCTGCTCATCTACTGCTACACAACGTAAATCATTGAACGGTAATCCCTCGGCAGTTGTGAAATGCTGCCATTTTACTGTTGTAGTATCAAAACTTATTAACCCGCCATCTGTAGCAAACCATATGGTTTTATTATCCGGGTCTTTTGCTATTGAATAAACCCGTTTATCATGCATAATATTTTCCCAGCCCGGTGACGCCGAATATACTTTAACGATTGTCGCAGCATCGCGGAGACCCGCTGACGCCTCAGTGGCGGGCCCAACTGTTATACTCGCATTTATCCCTACATTCTCATTTGTCTTATATATTTCTTTACTTGTATTTACACTAACACTTGCTTCCAGTCCGCTTATCATAAATCGTTTATAATCAAACGCTATTTTACCCGTTGCTGTATTTATCCCGTTTAACTCAAAACGGTAATTCCCGCTCTTTAACTGGTCTGACAAGTCAAAAAATATCTCCTGGTAGCCCTGCCCCCCGCCGTCATCCTGAGTCACAGACGAAGGATCTCTCTGTGGATTTAACAAAACAGTCACCCCCTGCTTCTCATAAACAGGTAACTCCTCATCGTTGTATAACCGCAACACATAATCCCATTTGCCATCCACCCCGCCGGTATTTTGAATACGCATATTGCCTTGAGTGGTGTCATTCTGAGGTGAAGCCGAAGAATCTTGACTTGTTACATATACATCTTTATCAAGTCCCGCCATCTTTAAATCCGCCGGCGGCACCGTGAAAGTAAATTGTTTAGTAACACTATCTATTACTGCCCCATTTATACCTTTAACTTCTAACCTTATACTTGTATTATACGTTCCAGTTATAATCGTTTCCGGTATATTTACCATATGGGTAGATACATATACTTCTGTTGGATTTAAGGTTATCGTTTTTTCATCTGTGTAATTTAATGCTGAAATCTGTGTAACCACCTTCAAATCCTTTTGCTGAAACTTTCCACCTGCAAATACAGATACGTCTAATCTAAGATTTTCTCTAATTCCATAATATGTTTTATTAAAATTTACTGCTATAGTTGCATTACTCGGTATAACGTTAATTGATTCTACTGTAGTTCCTTCATAACTTGCTGTCGCTTCCAATCTATAATTACCAAATTTCACATTCCCTATCGGTATTCCAAACTCGATTGGTGCTGTTACACCCGGTGCAATTGTAAAGTTTTTTGTTTCTGTATACATCAGTGTGTTATCAGGTTGTATCATCTTCACCGTAATCGATCCGTTAACAGTTTTATCGCCTTCCTTATTTGCTACATTGTAAGTTACATTGTTTACTGCATTTGGTATAAATACTTGCGGTAATATCGACGGTATTTCTATTCTCGCCTTCGGTATTTCAAAGTATGTACTTGCCACGTTTATTTTGTCCGTACTACCTATTTTCTTTACTTCACATAATATTATGTAATTTCCTTCTTCGATATTAGAAGGTAATGAAAATGTATAGTTTCTTCCTATACTGGTCGATAAAGCAAAATCATATGTATCTGTCGTTTCATGTATCATCTGGTTATTATTGTTTAATACTTTTATGTCTATATCTCCGCTATAATTTACAAATATTTTATTAGTTAGATTTATCGTATATGCTACCGTATCATTAGGATAATATTGTTTATTTTCCGTTGTTACTTTCACATCACAAGTCGCTTCATACGCTTGTCCGCCTATTAAACAATTGCCGACTAAACTATTATTTTCATCATAAAAAAATAAATTAAATTGCCAGATATTACCTATTCTTTGTATATTTGTCATTGTATACGGGATTGTTACTTCAGTGTTTGCAGGTACCGGATAACTGCCCATTACATATCTGTTGGAATGCAGCCAATCCCATTCTACCCTTATTGTTCTATCTTCGTTCGTTGTGTTATTTATTTTTATACTAAACACTACATCCTGCCCTACCAATAACACATCGCTTGGACTTTGTACTGAATACCCTATCCCTTCTATCGGTTGAGCAAGTTTAAGTGATTGTGTTGCGGGTGTAGAAGGGTCTTTGGAGTAGGTTATAAGGTTCTTTATGAGGGTACTTTCTTCTGACGACAAGCTCCCTTGAGCATAACTGAAATCAGAATATAAAGTAGTTGCTATAACTCTCCCTTCTACCTGTCTACCTTCTACCTCTCTACCTTTTATTGTATACTCAATCATACACGGCATATTGTTCTTTGTTCTATTAAGCAATACCTTCGCATTATTAGGCCATTGTGTAAAATAACCGTCCACGTTACAATCAAGGTTTACCTTACTCTGTTCATTAAAAATCGGTGATTCTTCATTGATATACGTTGAATTTGAATGACATGATTGATCCTCTGCCCAACCAAATCCTGCAAGGGTGTCATTGCGAGTTCCCGACGAAGCAATCTCGCTGTTTGTAGGGAGAGCACTAAAATCATATCCATGTTGTTGTGAGAAAACTATTAAAGTGCCTCCTGCATTTACATAGTCCTGGAGTTTTTGTTTAAACGTAGTTGAATTACTGTAGCCCATTAGTCCACCACTGGGGATTATCAATACCTTGTAATTCTCTGCTAACTTTTTACCGTCAAAATACATCGGCGAATATGCCCGAATATCTTGTCCGTATTCATTTGTTATTAGTCTACTGGCATGTCCTGCAATCCCTGCCAATAATAATGCTATCGGTGTTGTAGTATCTATTGTTATTCCTGTATTACTTGATTCATTAAATACTGTATTTACACTTTCATTGTCATCAGGAGTATCATTACCTGGCCCTCTCTTGCAGTCCTCATATTCTATTTTTATCTCAAAATTCTTACTACTGCTATTATTTACTTTGTCTGTTGCTCCTATTGTGTGTTGTCCAAAATAAAAGATATCACTTAGAAATGCTTCTTTTACCGCTGGATCAAATTGCTTATTGTCAGAATCCCATATTATTTCTGTTACTCCATTTGCATCCGATGCTCCAAAACTTACTTCTGTTGCTATTTTAGTTTGATCTACTCCACACGGATTATATATCACTATTTTTTCTGGTACTTGAATCTGTGGCGGAATAGTGTCTAATGTTATATTGAATTTTTTTTCACCTGATTTGTTTCCAGCTTTGTCTTCTATATACACCACTATTTCATTATCGCCTTCATCTAAATCTATTGGCACTTCAAATGTACCATCGTCGTCAACAATTACCTTAATAGGTTCTTTACCATTTACTATTACTATCACGGTACTACCCGGTTCTGCTGTTCCTTTTATTATTTGTCTTTTATCCTTTGTTACTGTGGCACCACCTGTTCCGCCTAAACCACCATTTCCACCAGGTGTACCATCGCCCAATTCAGGCTCTTCGGGTGGGGAAGTGTCTATGGTAAATGAGTGATTTTTATCATGACCACCCTCATGGGTATTAGCACCGTTTTCATCCTCATAGTTATCATACTGTTTTGTTAAGAAATTATATTTTGCTATTGTATTGGGTTTTCCATCCAGAAAATTTACGGCACGGTCATGAGCAATAATATTCAAAGTTTTTTGTCCATCTCCCAAATCATTAATCATAGTTTGTGTTATTGCACCAGTCCATTTCTTTTTTGTTGCATCGAGTGAACCTGTTATTGCAACATTATTAACGTCGACCATAACAATTTCAGCAACTTTACTAAATTCAATAATTACTGTAGCATTCGATTGTGCATTTATTGGTGTGTCAGAAGTTTTATTCCAAATTCGCGCAGATGTTCCATCTTGCCAGTATGCTTCATATTTAGATTGTCCCCCTTGTGTAATAGAAACTTTCTGAGCAATTGGTGGTGTAAAATAGTCAACTATCCCTTCATATATAGATAGTGCCATCTTATCTTCTCGAATATCACTTGCTTTTAATAAACTTTCTTCAACTGTGCAAGAAATAAATGCAGATTCTGTTAAATCAGCTGGTTTGGGGTTTTCTCTCAATACGTAAAAATTTCCATAAAGTGGACCACTCTTAGGAATAGCCAGATTAATAAATTGACGCTCTAATATCAACGTCGCCATATTAAGATATTCACCAAAATAATAATATACCTCTGTTCTATTGGTTGTATGATCGCCCTCTGCTCCAGCATTCAAATGTACCGATATAAACCAATCGACATTATTATCTACACCTTTTTGAACTCTACCAGCGAATGAAACATCCGTGTCATCTACTCTAGTTCTAAAAACCGAAGCCCCTGCATTTGCAAGATATATTCTAAGAATATCAGAAATAATAAGATTTTCATTTTTTTCTAACAATCCTGTAGGCCCAACCGCACCAGTAGCATCCCCGCCGTGTCCAGGATCAATACAAACCTTCATATTGTCTAATATCCCAGCAAATACATTACAAGCTAATAAAATATAAAATATAGCTAATAAATAAAACTTATTCGTTTTCATAATTTTTATTTTTTAATATCTAAATCTACAGAATAAATACTATCACTTTTCCAATCAAGAAAAATAATTTTTCTCCCATCAAAAGACCAATCCAGCTGATCTGGTATAAGATTTGGAACATCTATTATTTTTTTGTTTCCTTTTGTTCCTATCTCCTTAATTTTTAATTCAGAAGCAGTATAATTATAACCATCATCTTTACGATCCGCATAGATAATAAATTTGCCATCTGGTGAACAAGCCATGTTTTCTGAAACCACCATACTTTCTACAATTTCTTCAGTTTTACTATAAGGTCGTGTTACTCCAGATCTATATTTGTGATAAATTTCTCTTTTTTCGCCATCATAAATAACATATAAATTATCATCAATTTGATATTGAACACTACCATCTTCTAAAAATATTGGATTCTTTCCCCATGGAGCAATTAGCTGCATTGAATTTTTATTTTTTAAATATATCTTGTCGCTATCTTGAACTAAATTTCCTTTTAATATAATTCTGCCTAAAACATTTTTATAATTACTCACTAGTACTTTCTTAGTTTTATGGTTTTTATCCCTAAAATTTATTCCACCATCTGCCCATGAATAATCCCCTAGACTTTCATCTGTATTTTCAATTTTAGTTTTCTTTTTAGTTTTTAAATCCACAAGGAATATTCCTTTTTCTTTGATTTTCGACACAGCTATTACAGTATTATCTGGTGACCATTTAGGTTTTCTATATTGAACGTTATCATCTGTTAATTTAGTCAAATTTATTGCTTTAACCTTATTCAAATTAACTTGGCTAAAATCTAATTTACCTTCTCCTTTCACCGTCCCCGTGCTTTCTGCCCGAATTACGCTTATTGCCATTGCCATTGCTACGATTACTAAAAATACCTTTTTCATAACATTCAACTCCTCATTATAAAATTTTGCATACTTTATAAATAGTACCTATTTTTATTTTCAAGTCAATCAAAATAAGCATATGTGTAAAAAATCACAATCGTATAGTAGCTCATTCTGCTCATTAAATGTGATTTCCGAGTACAAATAAAAACCAGATTACCTTAAATAATAAGATTGCTCACCTATTATTGTTGTGAACCTTCGGTAACCTGGCTATCCCAATTTCTCGGGACCCATTGTTTTGCGAACTCATCCAGATTTCTCTGGAGTTGCCCTTTCGCCGCCTTTGGCGAGCCTCGCCACCAGGCAGGGGTTTTTCACTTACTAAATTAAAGAACTTACAACTACATTAAAAGTATAACGTACGATGTGCATACTGTCAAGGTGTTTTTCGCCTACTAAAAAATATTGTTTTCCGACGATATTTTAACAACATTTATCTCTATGTGTCCAATCCCATTCTACCCTTATTGTTCTATCTTCGTTCGTTGTGTTATTTATTTTTATACTAAACACTACATCCTGCCCTACCAATAATACATCGCTTGGACTTTGTACTGAAAATGTTATCCCCTCTATCGGATGAGTTATCCGTAATTGTTGTGTTGCCGGTGTTGTAGAATCTTTACAGTAGGTTATAAGGTTCTTAATTAAAGTTTTTTCTTCTGAACTTAGTGACCCCTGCGCATATGAGAAATCTGAATACAACGTCGTCACAATTACACGACCACCTGTACTGAGCGGAGTCGAAGTATTGCCGTCATTCTGAGTGGAACGAAGGATCTCGTACTCCAACATGCACGGCATATTGTTCTTTGTTCTATTAAGCAATACCTTCGCATTATTAGGCCATTGTGTAAAATACCCGTCCACGTTACAATCAAGGTTTACCCTGTTCTGTCCGTTAAATATAGGACTTACTTCATTGATATACGTTGAATTTGAATGACAACTCTGATCTTCACTCCATCCATAAGCTGATAAAGGTGTCATGCTGAGCGGAGTCGAAGCATCTCGGTTTACAGGGAGAGCACTAAAATCATACCCATGTTGCTGACTGAAAACTATTATGGTGCCGCCTACGTTTACGTAGTCCTGGAGTTTTTGTTTAAAACTTTTTACATCTCCTAATCCGCATAAACCCCCGGAAGGTATTACTAATACTTTTGTATTTGGTAATAATTGTGTAAAATCTGATGCACCATTAACTATTCTGAATCTATCTACCAATGTAGTCAGCAACCTTACATTATGCACCAACATTCCTGTTGCCATTATTCCTATACTTCCTTCTTCCATACTCATTTCTGCTTGTTTAGGAGAAAATGATACCCCGCCGTTACTTTTTACGCCTTCAAAATCATCCATTGCATCACAACCCGGGTTAGCAATTGTTGGTGAAATATATGAATTTAATCCTACTTTGAAACTCCATGTACTTATAGCTACATTTCCCATTTTATCTGCTGCACTTACTGTTAGTAAATACTCGCTCCCTTCTTCTCCTTCCGAACCATGTAAATATGCACTTCCTTCTATTGTCCCGCTATTCGCACTGCTACTGCTATATTTCATTGCCACTGTTTCGTGGTCATTTTTCATTTCTCCGGATGAACCGCATTCACTTATCCAACTAAAAATTGATTGTCCAGAACTTGGACCGTTACCTGTTACACTATTTTCAGCTATACCACTCCAATTGTCACTTATGCTCGCTCCAAATGTTACTTTTATAGCATCTTTTGTTTTTGTTATTTCTTCACAGCACCCATACATCGAAAGTTCCAAATATGATGATTTTCCAATATTACCCGTTGGATATCCTGTTATAACCGGCGGTGTCTTGTCGTTTAAATCAGATGGCCTGCGTGGCGGTGGACCGGGTTGCAATGGCCCTGACGGTGGCGGTGGTGGCGGTGGCGGTAGTGGTGTACCTCCATCGGGATCGGTGTCTATATATATGCTAAAACTGTCACTACCCACATTCCCGGCTTTATCATACGCCTGCACTATAAAATTATACCAATTGTGATTCTCTAATGTTAATGTTTCGCTTGTCGCTTCAGAGCCAAGTTGCCAATTGTACCAATAATTATAAGAGTAATAATACAGATTACAAATCTGTTTTTCTATGCCACTGCCTAAAAATCCGTCTGTCGATACCCAAACTATATTAAATGTCTCACTGTTTAGATACGCAGGGTTTTCGCTCGGATTTGTTATTGTTACTGCGGGTGGAGTCGTGTCTATGGTAAAAGAGTGTGAGACAGTAGTAGACCAGTTACCTGCTCTATCAACAGATTTAGCATAAAGTATATGCTCACCTTCTGATAAACTAGAAATATCCCACTCATAGGTATATTCTGAAAGCTCAACTGGGACAGAATCATTTTCATAATAAAATACTGGATTCCCTTGTGCATCTTTATATGTATATACTTTTGAAATTAAATGACTGTTATCTACTTGGTCAATATAATATTCTACCTTAAAAATACCAGAACCATTTTGCCCATCGGCTGCTGTGGCTTTTAAAGTATATGTAGGATTTACAATAGCTGATATTGCCTCTCCATTTACTGGTAAAATTATTTCTATCGCTGGCGGTAACAAGTTCAAAGTGTTAGTGCAACACCTTATTGAAAACCTGCTATAATAGGCAGGTATGAAAAAAACATATAAACATTT
>MGVS01000058.1 GCA_001800605.1 Elusimicrobia bacterium RIFOXYD2_FULL_34_15 | reverse complement strand
TACTACTGGAAACAAAGATAAAATCCGTTTTATTAAAAAGTTCTTCCAAGATGCCTAACCTTTAGTTTTGTGACCAGCTAAATTAACATTATATCAGACATCCTTCTCTTTATAGGATGTCTAAATAAGCTATTATCGACTTAAAATCATTTTATCAAAATCTATTTATTTTTTTAGAAGTTCTTTTACTTTCTCAGTTACCATATTTATTTCGAATGGTTTACCTACAAAATCATCTGCTCCGACTAGTTTTGCTTTTTCCATATCCGATTTTTGCGCCAAAGCAGTCAGCATAACTATAGGAATATCTTTATGTTTAGGATTCTCTTTTATCCTTTTACATACTTCCCACCCATCTATTAAAGGTAACCTCACGTCCAATATAACTATATCAGGTTTAAATTTTTCAATTTTTTCCAGTCCCTGTTCTCCGTTCATAGCCGTATCAACCCGAAAACCTTCACCGGTAAAATTGATAGCTAATAATTGGTTTATTTTTTTTTCATCTTCAATTATCAATATTTTTTTATTCATATTTTAATTTCTAAAATAAAACAAATTCACATAATTGTTAGATTGTACCTAATTAAAATTACTTTAAGTTTTATTATATATTTTTTTTGAAGCTTGTCAATCTACTTATTTGACGGTTGGCGGGCATTTAGGTTTACCCCGTACGAGATAAGTTAATTTACTATATAAATATTTTATTTTAGTATTTCTTTGGACATTTTTAAAATATTTGTCACTTCTTTATCTTTCATATCAGGAAAATACTCATAAAAAGATGCAACTGCAAATGAACTTTCTCTACTAACATATAAGCAAACAATATCATCAACTTCATCTTTAACTAATTCGAAAGCTTCATAATGTGCAACCGGTACTGCAGCAAAAATTCTGCCAGCCTTTTTTTCCTTAGCATACTTAATCGCTGCGAGCATTGTGTAGCCGGTTGCAAGTCCGTCATCAACTATTATTACTGTACGTTTTTCCAAATTAGGAAAAAGTTTTAAACCGCGATATAATCTATCCCGTCTTAAAACTTCTTCATAAACCTCATCTACAATTGGTTCTAAATCCTCTTTTTTAACATAACCCTGATTTATCAATTCATTATTTAAAATAATTTGTCTGTCTAAAGTTACTGCGCCAAATCCCATTTGATCATTGCCGGGAATTGGTAATTTTCTCAAAGATATCGCTTCCAGTTCACAGAAATATTTTTTTGCAACCGGATAACCAACAGCAACTCCTCCGCGAGGGATACCAAGAACAATTATGTTATTAAAAACTTTTTTACTAATTTTTATAGCTTCTGCGAGTTTTCGCCCTGCTTCGAATCTATTTCTAAAAGTAACCATAATTTTAATCCTATTTGTAGAGTTTTTAGCATTATTGCGTTATAGGGTTTAACGCTAAAACCCAACAAACTCTACAAACACTATAAACTCTTTTTCACTATAAGCCTAATAAAACCGTGAGTTCTGCAACATGTTCCTGTTCGTCAATTATTATATGGCCTATCTCGTGTTCAAATGTTTCAAATTCGTACTGCAATTCTTTTCTATAATCCCATATTTTCTGATATAACTTTTTATAATAGTCAATAGCATTTTTTTCGCCCTTGATATTAATTTCAAAAATCTCTTTTTTTTCCTGTGCACGAAATGTTTCTGCCATTTTCATTGATGGCTCACCGTTTAAATAATTTCCTATAAGGTTGCGGAATACATTTTCATGTTTTTGTTCATCTGAAGCAATTTCTTTTAATCTTTCCACTATTTTTTCTGCATTATCACCTTTTATAAGTTCTGCATGTGCTAAATATTGAATCCTTGCTGCATGTTCTAATTCTAAACCTTTGTTTAATATTGAAATTAACTCTTTTCGTACTTTTTCATTAATCATATTTCTCTCCTGATATAATTAACATTATATCTGATTACACAGATTTTTAACACCGATTACACTGATTAGAACCAAAATCTTTTAATATAATCTGTGTAATCTGCCTTTTAATCAATGTAATCAGACATCCCTCTCTTTATAGGATGTCTTTTAGCAATCCCCGCTAGAGTAACTTTCTCTAACGGGGACTTGAAAATCTGAAAACAACAATAAAATATTTGTAAAGTATAACTGCATTAGTTAACACTTATCCATCTGTTCGCCGCAGCAGACCAGGCTCATTGTGTCTTCGCATCCGCATTCATCAACACTTACTACTGCACCGCATTGCGAACATGAATATTTTAGATTCTTCTTTGCCTTCCCGCTGCTTTTCTTTTTTGTAGTCTTTTTTGCCATAAATTATCACCTCCCTTTACTTTCAAAAGATTAAGACATGATTTAAACACTTTTAACGTTTATATAGTCCGATCAACTCGGCAGTATCCAAAATTTTTCCTTTAACGGATTTTTCTAATGTTTGCATATCAATCCCATTTGAGAAATTTAACTCCGTAACCAAAGCATACATTTTGAAAAAATAATGATGCGGATTACCCCGCGGTGGGCAAGGACCGCCATATGATTTTCTATCCATATTATTACTGCCTTGTTTACCCGGGATCGTATCTTCTTCTATTTTGTTAGTTACGGGGATATCATAAACTAACCAATGCACAAAAGTTCCTCCGGGTGCATCCGGATCATAAACTACTAACGCTAAGCTTTTTGTACCTTTTGGAATGTCTTCAATAATAAGCGTTGGATTGATATTTTTACCTTCGCAAGTAAATTTTTGCGGAATATAATCATAATTTTTGAATTCCGGACATACTAACTTCATTTTATGACCTCCATCTACTTTAATTTGTTTAGATTTTTATATGTTCCTGCTAAATTTGTTAAACAAATGAGCAAAATAATTAAAATTTTAAAATATTTTTTTGTTCTCAATATTATTAAGAATTATCTACTTTTTGTAATTCCTTTAAAAAAACTTCCCCAGCCCAATTCTTGTGAAATACCGCTTATCAAAAATATAATCCAATTCATAACGTGTACCTCCGGTTAAATTTTTATTTTTGCTGTCTTAGTATATTACTAATATGATTAAAATAACATTAAACAAAAATTAAAATTTTTTAATCTTGTTTATTTGAGTCCCCTACTGGAGATCAAATAAACAATCCGCCGTAGATGTGTCAGCAATATGGCGAATAGCCATGGTTATTGATGACACGTTTATCTAAGGCGGATAAACATATGGTCTCCTGCCCGCCAAAGGCGAGCCTGCCTAACGGTAGTCAGGATCTCGCCCCTTCTGGGCGGAGAGACACAAAAACTTGTCCCCGTTGTTTGGGGAAAACAATCCCGTAGCGACCTGTGGTGAGCTTAGTCGAACCAGCTTACGAGATCTACCTTGAAAGATTTTTATCATTTAACCGGATTTTTTTCGAGAAATGTTTTTTGGGAGGTTTGTGTGATGCAAATACACAGTTAGTTTAAGATTATGTCATAATGTCATTGCGGGGAATCCCGTAAAAACGGGATGACGAAGCAATCCATCTTTAAAATAAATTTTGAGATTGCTTCCCGCCACTAACCCATAGGTGGACAGGCGATAAAGCTCGCAACCTTCGGGATTGCCACGGTCGTCGTGGCGACCTCGCAATGACAAAATGTAAATTATTACAAAGTCACTTGTTACGGGAATCGTATTTAGAAATAATACATAAAAACTGCCTTAGATGATTTTCTTAATCTATAAGTTTGTAACCAGAACCCCTTACAGTTTTTATTTTCTTATTACAAAACTTAAGTTTCTTTTTTAAATTCGAAATTTGACATTCCAATGTATGAATATGAAAGTCTTTTTCATAACCCCATACCTTTTCAAAAAGATATTTATAATTTAATAACTTACCCTGATTTTTAAGTAACAATAGTAGTAAATACATTTCTTTTTTTGTTAGATTTTCAATTTTACCTTTAACTTTGGTAATTCTATCATATTCATTTATTTTTATTTTACTTTTCATATTATTATCCTATTTGAAAAATAAAAAAACCAAGTTACTGAAACTAACCGAATTACATAGAAAATTGATTTACAATATTCTTTCTTAATTCAAATTACTTTCTGAAACTTGGTATTTTGTATATAGTACGTCTTCTACTAAAAGTATACAGTATTTTTGTGTTATTTGTCAATGTGATTTTTGTCACATTTGTCCGCCTACGGCTTCTTGTTCGCCAACGTTTCCCTGTCCGCCGACGTTTCAGTGGCGGAAGTGGTGGAAGTGGTGGAAGTGGCGGGAACCCATGACCCGTCGCCCGGAAATATTCCGGACTCCTCAAAGGGGCTCTGCCCCTATGACGCCCGCCTTTGGCGGGACTGTTACCCCGACTGCATGGGGAAATATCTTTCCCCGTACCCCTTGGGGTCAGGTTATAAATGGAGGTGAGGGGGATCGAACCCCTGACCCCTTGCATGCCATGCAAGTGCTCTCCCAGCTGAGCTACACCCCCATAAATACAAGAAAATAGAGAATAGAAAATCGATATTTACTTTATATTTTAAAAGATCTTTGCGATGCTGGTAGTTCCGATGGAACATCGAACGGCCAGCTGCCCGCCACTAAGTTATAGAGCGGGCCTGCCTGACGGCAGTCAGGTCCGCCAGTGAATCAGTGGCGGAAGCTACACCCCCATAAATACAAGAAAATAGAAAATAGAAAATTGATTTATGATTACTTATAATAAAAGATCTTTGCGAAGCTGGTAATTCCGATGGAACATCGGAACGTCCAACTGCTTAGAAACAATTTAAAATTAAAAGTTAAAAGTTAAAAATTAAGATTTTACTCCTACATTTTTAATTTTGCATTTTGCATTTTTAATTATCTTTCTGTATTTTATACAAATTTTTTTAAAAAGCAAAAAGAGTAAACTATTTTTTTTCCATCATCATGCCGGGCATCTCTTCTTTCATTTCACCTTTTTTCTTGTCTTTCATAATTTTACCTGACATGCATTTCTTCATCATTTCTTTGCATTCGCCTTGTTCCATTTTACCGGACATGCATTTTTCCATCATTTCTTTGCATTCACCTTGTTCCATTTTACCGGACATGCATTTTTCCATAATTTCTTTGCATTCACCTTTATCGTATCCACCCATCATCATTTTATGATGCATTCTCATCATTGGATGATGACCTGTTGAAATTGTGTAAATTCCAATTGATAAGACCACTGCAGCAGAGATCCATAATAGTATCGCTATTACTCGTCCGAATGATTTAAGACCTTGCATTTCCGTTTTTGCAGCGGCAAATAATACAAAAAAGCTTACCATTAATAACATACTCATTGGAATAATTGCGATTAACCCTAACATTCTCATAAATACCCCCAATAACTACAATTAAAAGTTAAAAGTTTAAATAGAAATTAAGTCTTTTTTGGTTCTATTTTAATTTTAACTTTCTATTTTAACTTGACCCTTTTATATCTTCTGCAATATCCAGCCTTGCAAATATCGACCTTCCGGGAAATTCAACGGCCAAGAATGATCAGCATCTGTATCTATTTTTTCAAGAACCTTAAATTCAGATTTAATCCCCGCTGCAGATTTAAAAAGAATCTTCTGGAAATCCTCTTCAGAAACGTACGAACTGCAGCAAAAAGTAAAAAGCAAACCGCCTTTTACCAATTTTTTCATTGCCTGGGAATTAAGGCGTTCATAACCTTCAAATGCATTTTGGATTTTATCTTTTTGTTTGACAAACGACGGCGGATCAATGATGATAGCGTCTACGCTTGCATCATTTGTTTTAGTTAGATAATCAAATACATCTGAGGTAATTATATTTACTTTATTTTCATAACCGTTTATTTTTGAATTTCTGCTAGCTATATCGTTTGCCTGCTGGGAAACTTCTATTTGTTCTATTTTTTCAACACCGGCACGGGCAGCATAAAGATTAAAACTTCCCGAATATCCAAAATAATTTTGCAAATATTTTATGTTCAATGTTTTACACCAATATTCGACCCGCTTTCTTGCATTTTTTAAATCCAAAAAATAACCGGTTTTTTGGCCATTTGGTATATCAATAACTATATTAAAATTATCTTCTTCAATAAAAAAATCCTTTGGTATTTCCCCATGCAAAATACCTGTAGGAAATTTTGATAGTCCTTCTTTTTTTCTGACTTCAACATCGCTTCGTTCATAAATTGCTATCGGATTAAAAAGCTTTTTTAAAGTAGAAACCCACAAGTCGCGCCTTTCATCGGCAAATAAAGTTTGGAACTGAACTACGAACATAAGCCCGTATCTGTCAACTATTAAACCCGGTATATTGTCACATTCCGAATAAATGACACGATAATTCTTCCTATCTTCCGGTAATTTATCGATATTAAGCAACCGTTCTTTATTTTCAGAAATATCTTTTATCTTATTAGATAACCAAACTATGCCAACGGATTCATCTTTATTCCAGGAAATTACGCGCAACCGTATATCACTTCTGGGATTGTAAACTGCCTGCGCGAAAATATTCCCAGAAGAATCAGCAACGGAAACTATATCTCCTTTTTCCACATCGCTCGAAACATTTTCAACAGCTCCTGAAAAAATCCATGGATGTTTGTTGAATATTATTCTCTGTTCGCGTTCTTTTCTTATTTTTACAATTTTTTGTTGCATAATTTTATAAAGTTAGATAAACCGTTCAAATCTGTCTTTTTTCGCTTTGCATACAGGACAAACTTCAGGAGGATTTTCCCTTGCACATAGATAACCGCATACTTTACATCTCCATACTGGTAACGGAAGTGAAGAAATATTTGGGACAGGCTTTAATTTTAGTCTTTCTTCTAATGGTGGTCTTCTTTCTGGTATTGGCGCTACTTCTTTTTCACCATTCATAACTTTTTGAGAAACATATAATGCACAATAACAAGCATCATAATCATTTAAATCTGGATCCCGATAATCGCAGGGACAAATTATGTCCAAATCTTCTGCTTTGTTACCGCTTGCCAATCTGCAAGGACAAGACCAGTAACCGTATCTATTTTCGTTTGTTATTAAACCTTTAACTAAATCTTTTGTAAACTCAATATCCGGATTTAAATGATATCCGCCTTCTTCTGCTTCCTTGTCAAGCCTTTCGTATAATTTATCTATCTGGCCTTGACTTATATCTTGATTCATAACCCCAATTTCTCTTTTATTTCATCGGGTTTGTAGCCTATAATATATTCTTTTTCATTTATTACAAGCATAGGGTACGAAACTTCAGAAGTATATTCCTTCATTTGTTGCATAACTTCTTCTTTTTCAGCGCCTTCCAGTAAATCAACATCGATATAATGATATTCCACGCCCAAATCTTTTAAATATTTTTTTATCTTTTTACACCATACGCATGTGCTTAGCGTGTACATCATTATATTGCCATTTTTTTCCCCTTCTATATGCTTAATTTTCAATTTATTTTCCTCTTCTCTCGATCCACCTTTGCATCCCGATAAAACATCGGGATTGTTTCGCGACTGCCCGCCCTAGGCGGAAATTTCAGCTCCAAAAAATGTATAGCTATTCTACAAATGTTAATCTATGGAGCTTTATTTTTTCTTAACTCTATATCTGATTATAGTATAATATTTTTTAGGGTTGCCTTTGAAAATCATTCCGGGCCCTTTTATATAATCTTCTTCATGATCTCCAATTATTTTATAACCTTTATCTTTAATAAATTTCTGTAAAATTTCAACTGTAGAATTTTCTTCGCTATATGGCCCTATATGTAAAATTTCTGCTACTTCACCGTATTCCCATACGGCAATTTTTACTTGGGATTTCTGATTTCCTTTTTGTTCCGGTAATTTCTCAACAGTATCCGAAACCGGAATCCCGTACAGGCCTACCCATTCTTCTTTTGGAATATTAAATGATTTTGGCCATCTTGAACGCGGTGCAGCCATCTTTATCTCTTTATATGTTTTTTTCAATATAAACAAAGTTTTATACAATTCTGAAATAGCTAATTTTCCAGTATTATTTGGATCTCCTTTTATTTCAACAACCAGCATTTTTTGGCTCGGCATTGATACCATCTGCGGTTCTTTCAAATATTCAAATGTTTTTAAATATGATTTTTGTTTCAAAAATGTCATTACAATAAAAACTACAATCGCTAATATTATTCCCAACCCTATCTTTTTCAACATATGCTTTTTCTCCCTTTTGAAAAATTTTAACCTTTTACGCGTTACCCATTACTCGTTACTCGTTACTTTTAATTATTCTTCTTCTATCATCTGGTCATAGAATGACACATAATCATCGGGCTTATCGCTTGCTCTCATTTTTATCGCAGAACGCGGATGAAGGTTTAACTGACCCGTAACCATGTATGGTATGCTGTAGCCCCACTCAATTTGATGCCGTAAAGGTAGAAAAGTTTCCTGTACACGTTCAAGGACAGGCCTAATTTGAAACTTCGGATTTTTCAAAAAACCAATAATCAATTCCAGCGCACAGTTTCCCGCACCACGCCCGATTCCGTTGATTGTTGCATCAACACGGTTAGCTCCGCTAACAATTGCCTCAATAGTATTGGCATATGCAAGCTGTTGATTGTTATGCGCATGAATCCCGACTTGTTTTCCGGTACCTTCAATAGCTTTTAAATACTTTAAAGTCAAATCTCTTATCTGTTCGGAATAAAGCGCCCCGAAACTATCTACAATATATATAGTTCCAACCGGTGTCTTTGCTAAGGCTTCTAACGCATCTCCAAGTTCGCGGTCCTGAACCACGGATATCGCCATTAAATTTAGTGTTGTCTCATATCCCTTATCGTGTGCATCCTTAATCATATCTATCGCAGTGGGTATCTGGCTAATATAAGTAGCGACACGAATACAATCAAGAACACTTTTAGATTTCGGCAATATATCTGTGTGATAATTAGTCCTTTCCGCATCTGCCATTGCACAGAGTTTAAGCGAAGTTTTGTTTTCTCCGATAACTTTTCGTATATCAGTTTCATCGCAAAATTTCCATTTACCGTATTGAGCGGGTGAAAATATTTTTTTGTCTGCCTTATAACCCAATTCCATATAATCGACGCCTGCACTTACGCAAGTATCATAAACCTTTTTTACGAAATTATCTTCAAATTTATGGTCGTTCATTAATCCGCCGTCTCTAACGGAACAATCCACAATCTTTATCTCTGGCCTGTACGTCACCCAAGATCCTTTCTCTTCTTTTTCTTCTTTCTCTTTTACTTTTTTTTCTTTCATTTCACTTTCTCCCTTGTCACGCAGTAGCTTTAGCGTAGACTTTATGATCTTTTGTATATTTCAAACTTTTGCTAATAAAAAGCATAATACCAAAATAATACGATAAACACCAAAAGAAATGAAACTATGATTTTTTATAAATCCAAGTAGAAATTTTATAGATAAGAATGCAACAATAAATGAAAGTATAAAACCTACCAATAAAAATAAAAAGTTGTCAGCAGTAAACATACTTGCATTTTTTAATAAATCCAAACCAACGGCAGCACCCATAGTCGGAACCGCCAATAAAAATGAAAATTCCACTATGGTTTTTCTTTTTAAACCTAAAATTAATCCTCCTACTATAGTTGCTGCTGCTCTTGAAACCCCGGGGATTACCGCTATAGATTGGAAAACTCCAATCATAAAAGCTTGTAGAAACGAAATCGAAGAAATATCTTCTAAAGAATTTTCTTTCTCATGGTGAAATAATTCAAAAATAATTAAGAAAATTCCTCCTAAAAACAATGACCAAAGAATAATAACATTACTATTAAAAAAAACATTTTTAATTGTTTTATAAAAAACTAATCCTATTATGGCAGTAGGAAAAAATGCTGTTATGATTCGTTTCCATATATGAAAATTTAATAAAAAACGTTTGCCATATAATACAACTACCGAAAGTATAGCACCAAGCTGTATTGCAATCTCAAAACTTTTTAAAAATTCTGTTTGATGCAGCTTCAATAAATGAGCCGTTAAAATTAGATGGGCGGTAGAAGAGATAGGTAAAAATTCAGAAATACCTTCTACTACACTTAAAATAGCAACAGATAAAAAATTCATGTTTTACAATGTTCCTTTTGATATTAGAGTGGAGCCCCACCGACAGGAGTCGGTAACACCTGCTCCAACTTCGGCGGATTACCAATTCGCATTTCCATCCTCCGTAGCAGTAGCACTGCTACTGCAGAGGACGGGCATCCACTAACAGGAGCCGGTGGCTTTCTGCGAAGGCTGGGTAATTATTATAATTTCTGTATTTCTCAGTTTACTATTTTACATATCTCTATAAAAAAGTAAAGACCTTTTTATATTCTCATATAAAAAAGTCTTAGTATCAATTTTACTGATTTTACATTATCATTCAAAAAAATTGGGCGCTGTCCCTTTAAATGATTTATTATATCAGATCAAGTGTTGCACTAACAACTTGAGTCTAGTCTGTCCCTTTAAAAATATGCTACACTTGCAATTCGCTTCGATTCATCGAAAACAAGCTGAGCCATCTTATCAAGCGACTGCTCCCAGCCTAGACGCGCAGGTTCGTTCATAACTTCAGGTATTCCAGTTTCCCGCACAATCACCTTTGTTTTACCACCCTCAACTTCCTCAAAGTTAACCGTTAACATAATATGCTCCGGCCATTGACCAGGCATGCCATAATGTGAAGCAGGAACGGGATTACCATGTTCGTCTGCAAATCTCACGGTTGCTGCAATTTTCTCTTTTGGCTCAATTTCTATAAATTTACCGGTATTCCAGAAATCTTTTACCACTCCATCTAACCCCGCTCCACGCATACAGTAGAGATACTTGCCTCCTACATGAAAATCAATGCTAATTTCAGGTGCAGTAAAATCTTTCGGACCCCACCATTTTTTAATCATATCCGGGTTGGTCCATACTTTCCAAACAAGCTGAATTGGTACATCAAAAACTCTATTAATAATTAAATCTTTATTATTTTTATTTGTTTCTCCCATTCCTTTTAGCTCCTTTAGTGGTTGCTTTTGAACATAATTTGGATCCACCCAAATCATCTCCCAAATATGGCCATCAAGATCTTCAAAACTTCGGCCATACATAAATCCGTAATCATACGGTTCTCTCGTTTCGGTTGCGCCTGCCTCTAAAGCTTTTTTAAGCATCTCGTTTACTTGATCTTTACTTTCAGTTGATAAAGATACGAGTACTTCGGTTGTTTTTTTACTATCAGCAATCTGCTTTTTTGTAAACTGCTTAAACTTTGATTCTGTCAAAATCATTAAATAAATATCTTCACTAATAACGACACAAGCAGCTGTTTCATCAGTAAATTGCGGATTAATGCTAAATCCAAGTTTTTTAAAAAACACCATCGACTTATTTAAATCATTGACAGCTAAATTTACAAAAATTTTTGTACTATCATTCTTTATCATATATTATCACCTCGTTTTGCCTGCTAAAGTTTCTGCTACCTGGGTCATTAAACTCTCGGCTAGTTTATCCAATGACTCGTTCCATCCCGATTCCATTCCACTTTTCACAATTGCTTCGTATGATGCATCTGATTCAGGTTTTGCATATGCTATGGTAAGCTTTGTTTTCCCTCCGCCATTCTGCGGATATTCCTCAAACTTTATGGTCACCTGCATTTCCTTCGGAAAATCCTTGCTCATACCATATTTCACCGGTTCAACCATATTACCTTTCTCATCAGAAAATGAATCCGTTAACACCATTTTTTCAAAAGGCACTATTTCCTGAAATGTTCCGCCACTCCAGTATTCATTACCTTCCGGAGATCGCATACAATAAAGATATTTTCCGCCTTTGCGCAAATCTACTTTTATTTCAGGTGCAGTAAAATCTTTCGGACCCCACCATTTTTTAATCATCTCCGGTTCTGTCCAAGCTTTCCAAACCAACTCACGCGGAGCATTAAAAATACGTGTAATAACTATTTCTTTTCTATCTTGACTTGTCATATTCTGCCTCCCTTTATAAAATTTTGCGACCTGTTCCATTTTTATATTTTGTTATGCTTCGACCATAACATTAAATCCTCCATAAACCATACGTTTCATATCAAATGGCATTGGTTCATCTTTATCAGCCGGATTGCTCATGATAGGATCTTTCATTACTTTCTCATTAACTTGGTCGCGATGCTCACGCGACTTGAACACAATAAATGAGAAAATAACTGTTTCTCCGGATTTTGCTTTGACAGTTTGAGGAAATTTAATTCCGGCCCATTTAGGATTAAGATCATCGCCAACACATTCGTAATATTCCAATGCGCCGTACTTCTTCCATATTTTTGCACCTTTCTGAGCCATACTGCGATATGCCTCTAACTTTTTCTTCGGAACAGCCAACACATAACCATCAACATATTTCATCGTTTCGTCCTCCTTTATTGTTATGACTTCTAACAAAATTATATTTTATAGAACATTAAAGTAACATTAAAAAAATGTTAGAAAAATTTAATTTAGGAAATTAAAAAACCACTGATACTAAATCAGTGATTAATAAGTTTCGGTATCCAAAATTAATGAATTTTTTTCAAAAAAGTTCAGTCTTTTTGTTTCCATTTGCTATCTTTCTCTAGATTTTCTTTTATACGAAACTTTGTAATTCTGCTTATTAATCTTAACGGAAGCGGTTTATCAAGCGGGAATTGTATCGATCCTTTTGCTGTTTTATATTTGGATAGATCTTTTTTAAAAGCTTTAACTGCACTCGGCGTGGGATAAAAACTAATGTGATGCTTGTAACCAGCAAATGTGACTAAAATTCTGCGGCCATAGAACGCAGGCATGCCCCATTTCAAACCTTCATTCGCTTCGGGTGCCACAGACCGGATACTCGTCCTTATTTGATTCAATTTATTTTGGACTTCTATTGGTAAATTTTTAATATATTCTTCTACACTTCTTGCTTTTTTCATTTTACATATTTTTCGGCTGAAGCATACTTACGCGATTACCTTCCGTATCAGTAAACGAAACATATAACCCGACATTCGGAATCTCCATTGGTTCACCCAGGACTTTACCGCCTGAACCAGCAACCTTCTTAATTGCTTCCTTAATATCATCTACTGCAATAACTACAGAAGGATACTTTGGCGAATCTGCTGTTTTAGGGAAAAAACCGCCATTAATTGCTCCGGGTCTTTTTACCATTTTATTTTCGTCGGTTTCTGTTGTTGATGCAGTAACGTAATCACCCATATCTTCACCGAATTTTTTCATTTGCCAACCAAAAGCTTGCGTATAAAACTTTGACAGTCGCTCATGATTTTCATACGGCATTTCAAAATGCACTACCGGATTCATCTTTACCATTTTTATCCTCCTTCACTTTTCTAATTTCTTCTAGTAAAATTATATTTTATAAACATTAAAATAACGTTAAAAAAATGTTAAAATATTTTAATCCTAAAAATAAAAAACCACTGATACTAAATCAGTGATTAAAAGGTCATCTTTCCGTGCCTACTCTAGTACGTCATTAAGACAGGCTTAACAAAGAATCCACAAAAATAATTAGGTGTGACCCCTTTTACTTATGGACTTGATAAAATTAAAAATGCCTGTCGTTGACACGTTTTTAGTGAGTGGCATTTCTTTATCCCCGAGGTTCAGCACATATCCGGACGACAATTTCCCTACCAGGAATTTATTCAATTTTTCTATACTTTGCGCGGCTGAAATATCGGGTTTTATCGAGGCTTTTATCTCCACGGGCACAAGTTTGCCTTTTTTTTCAATAAGCAGGTCCACTTCTAGTCCTTTGGAATTTCTAAAATAGTATATTTCTTCTGTCATTCCGGCATTACGCATTCTTTTCATTGCTTCCATAATACAGTAATTTTCATACAGCATTCCGGTGGCATTTCCGCTAAATATCGTATCTTCATCGGTTATCCTGTTAATTTGGCAGACAAAACCTGTATCTACAAAATAAACTTTGGGACTTTTTATCAGTTGGGTTCTTATATTTGTGTGATATGGGTACAGGAGATAGATTATTCCGCTTGCCTGCAGGATTGATATCCAGCTTTTGATTGTGTTGACAGCCACCCCTATGTCCGCAGACAACGCGCTCATGTTTAACATTTGTCCCGCCCGTGAAGCCAGTATTCTCACAAATACGTCAAAATCTCTTATATTCCCGATATTGTAGAGAGACTTGGCGTCTCTCTCTATATAGGTCGACAGGTAATTTATATACCATTCTTTAATATCCAGGCTTTTGTCGACTATAGGCCTTGGGTAAGTACCGCGAAGACAGGAATGAACAAACATTTTCTTTGAAGTATTTATTCCTTTATAAGACGCAATTTCATCAAGGGAAAGCGGAAATACATTCAGTATGCCAACCCTGCCCACAAGTGTTTCCGACAAACCTTTCATCATAAGAAACTGCTGGGAACCGGTTAAGATAAATCGCCCTTTCATATCCGGGTCTTCGTCCGCCTTCATTTTTATGTGTGAAAGCAGTTGTGGCACGTACTGAATTTCGTCAATTATGCATTTATTCGGCATTCGGCTTATAAAAAGCTCCGGATCCTTATCGGCGATTCCTCTCAGTCCTGTATCATCAAAATTATAATAAGCATACGAATCAAAAGTTTTTTTCAGCATTGTAGTTTTTCCTGTCTGCCTGGCTCCGGTTACGGCCACTACAGGAAACATACCTGCATATTTCTTTACCCTTTCTTCAATTTCCCTTTTAATATATGTTGTTTTCATGGTTGTATTTTATACAAATAAAACAACTTTGTCAAGAATAATATTGCACTGGCACTGCAAATCTATTCCAGTAATCCCGATTTTGCTATTTTTAGAATATGGAGGAGTTGTCCCAGTTTTTGCTCATAAAATAATTAGGTGTGACCCTTTTTTTAGTAAGGTTTTTCCAAATACTGCCGCGGCAGTGGCGACAACAATAGAAATAAAGGTAGCCACAATAGACACAGCAATAAAACCTGCTGGATCGTCATCCGCGTTACCATTAAAAGATACCCTTATGTATATTGCTGCTATCATAATTAAGACACTCAGTACGATTGCGCAATATTTTATATTCCTTAAAGCCTTTACTGAGCTTAATGAGAATATTTTATTTTGCCCGATATATCCGAGCAATTTGAACGACTGATATAGAGCAACAAAAAATGCGATAGATGATAGATACCCATAGATTATGAACGGATCAGCGTAAATACTAAACAAGTCTAAGTTTGTAGCTCTCCCTTCGGTCAAAGGAAACCGGATCATAATGACCAGTGCCACTATGCCGATAAGTACAACGACGACCTGAAGAAATACTGTTGAACTTTTTTTCATAGGTTATTTTTGGTTAGTAATAAATACAGCCTGTCCTTCGACTTAGTTCGACATAGTTTACACTGAGCTTCCTTGTACTGAGTTTATCGAAGTTGTCGAATGTGCTCCCCACGGGTCGCTCAGGACAAGCTCGAATATCGCGGAGTTTATCCGCCGTAGCTTAGAGAAGGCGGAGCATTCGAATCCACCACGTGAGCAAAGCAGTTTGCTCGCTCCCTCTTTCTTTACAAATTGCTAAAACAGTTGATAATAGATAATTGAAAATGGATCGCAATTGAAAATTTATTCTTATCTATTCTCTATTTTCTATTTTCAATTGCTCTGTTTTTTCGCTTTAGGAAAAAACGGAGAGGGTGGGATTCGAACCCACGATACCTTGCGGTATACACGCTTTCCAGGCGTGCGCACTAAGCCAAACTATGCGACCTCTCCTTAAAATTTTGCAAGCAAAATTTTAACCCCGCAGTGTCTTGAAAATGTCAAAGAGATTTTCAAGACAGTCTACACAAGGGGTATCAATCCTCTTGGTGTTTATAACCTCAATTTAACTCCGAAGCATATTCTGAAAATATCGACGCAACAGCGGAGAAATTTTCAGAATGTCTATGCAAGGAGTAATAACGCCTATTCGTTTTGAAGTTTCCGCCACTGAGACTTTGAGCGCGGCCTCGCCCCTTTGGGGCGGGCTTCTGCTCATTTTAAAATATTTTAGTTCTATCCGGCTGAAGTTTCAATAAAAACTCGTTACAGGGTATACATAATATCCCGTTTTTCATTAAACGTTCTCGCCCGCGGTAAAGAAAATAAGCAGTGCTTTCGGGATAATCTTCTTTGAAACTTTTTAATGCACGTAAATCTTCGGGACGTATTTTTGATGTATTTTTTACTTCTATCGCCCAAAAAACATCTTCTCCATAAACTATAAAATCAACTTCCGACCCTGCTGCTGTCCGCCAGAAATAAATCCTGTTTTTGTCTCCGCTATATGAATTCCAAGCCATAAGATGTTGAGCAACCAAACCTTCAAGTGCACATCCACTAATTTCTTCGGATTTATCTAATGGACCTGCGGGGCGAAGTGACCGATATACACCTGCATCAAAAAAATAAAATTTAGGGTGAGCAACAACAGATCTTTTTGCTCGCTTGGTAAATACGGGTAGCCGAAATGCTAATAATAAATCCTCAAGAATTGTTATATATCCCTCAACCACTTTCCTTTCAACTTCACAGTCTCGGGCAACATTAGTAATATTAAGTACTGAAGCATGTGAAAAACTGACTGCTTCTAAAAATCTTGAAAAATTTCCTATGTTTCTGACTAATCCTTCTGCCTGAACTTCCTCTCTTACATATAAAGATGCATATGTCTTTAATACACTTGTCGGATCCATCGCTGATACTACAAGAGGCAATAAACCTTGATTCAAGGAATTATCTAAATTGAATTTTTTTCCTAATTCAATTGCCATAAAAGGATACATAGTTTTTTTTATAACTCTACCTGCAAGTAAATCAGCACCGGTCTTTTTAAGTTTTCGTGGACTTGAACCTGTCAAAATAAACTGTTTTTTTATTTTCTTTTCTATAAGTGAATGGATAACGCTCAGTAATTCAGGAACTTTTTGAATTTCATCTATAATAACCGTCTTTTTATCCGGATTAGCAAGAACACTTTCCCTTAGACGTTCAGGATAGGCACTGTATGAACGGAAAATATCGGCTTCCAGTAAATCTATCCACATAGCATCAGGATAATTTTGTTTTAGATATGTAGTTTTCCCGGTACCGCGCGGACCAAAAAGAAAAAAATTGTATTTTTGCGGAGTAAATATTCTTGGTATTATCGTTTCCATATTAAGTCCATATTTGGAATTACTGTTTCCATATTATAATAGCAGATCGTTCATTTTTTGTCAAATCATTTTTTCTTTTTGCTGCCGAACGTTATGCCTTTATAACATTAATTGGTTGCCCCACTCTGCGGGGTTGTGTGCTCCCCCTAGATTTGTAAGAACAAATCTAATCAGGGGGACAGGTTGGTCGTTTCAGTAGAACTGACCTCCCTGCCTACCGGTAGGCAGGCGCGCACAATAAATAACTTAAAACTCTACTTTTGGAACGCTTTTTGCTTCTTCTTCTGCTTTGAAATAAACATCTTTTTTCCCAAAACCAGCCATAGCTGCTACTAAATTACTGGGAAATCTTTTTATAAGAATATTATAGCTAAGAACTACTTCGTTGTATCTCATCCTTTCGACAGCCACGCGGTTTTCTGTACCAGCAAGCTCGTCCTGAAGACGAATGAAATTTTCATTAGCTTTTAAATTGGGATAATTTTCCACCACAACAAGCAAGCGGGAAAGTGCAGTATCAAGCGATTGGTTTGCTTTAATTTTTTCATCAACCGTTTTTGCGCCTGCTAATTTTGCTCTGGCGTCAGCTATATGCGTAAATACTTCTTTTTCATGAGTCATATAACCTTTAACCGTTTTTACAAGATTGGGTATCAGATCGTTCCGGCGCTGAAGCTGATTTTCTACCTGTGCCCATTGTCCATTTATACTTTCATTGAATGTAACTAACCTGTTGTAATTACTTACATATGTCCCGACTAAAATCAATACTACAAGTACAATAACTCCTAAAATAATCCAACCTTTTTTCATAAGCTCCCCCAATAACGACGATTAAAACTGATAACTGCCTGATTTAAACAGATGAAAGTCGCCTTTTTATAAGTTATCAACGATATCAACAATTTTTTCAATCTCTTTTAAGTATTCTTCCATAACCAAATCGGGATCTAATTTCAACGCTTCCTTAACTTCCTGTTTCATATTGAATATTGTAACAAATATTGATGGGTTTAGTCCAGTTTTTTCGGATAATACTTTAAGTGCGTCAAGCCGTTTAATTGGCGGTACCACATTATACAATCTAACTACCTGCCGAAAGATAATCAAAAATGCTGAAATAGAATTGATTAATAGTTTTCTTATGTCGGATGTATTTTGAGAAAGCATGTATGCTTGACGCAATTTAAGCAATTTGCTTTTTAGTTCGTATTCGCATTCGTGTCTTAAATATGTGTTTTTTATTTCCAAGTTCTCAAACGGGTTATTTCCGTATAGTATTTTGTTATGGTCTTTCATGTCTAAAAAATCTATCGGAAAAACATCAGTAGATTTTTTAAGTTGTTCCATTGTAAAAAGTAAAGGCGCCGGATTCCCTTTTTTAATCCAGAACTTTATCGTTTTATTGAGTAATTTCAAATCTTCGAATTTAATTTTTTCAAGAATTAAAAGCAGATTGTAATCGGAATGTTTCTCTGTTTGTTCACCGCTTGCTTTTGAACCGTAAAGAACAATCGATTTCAAATTTTGACCACATACAACTTTTATTTCTTCAATAAATTTATCTAAAATATCCATACTTTTTCTCCCGATATAATTTGCATTATATCTGATTACACAGATTTTAAAAACCGAGTACACAGATTAAAACATTATCCTTTTAACTTGACAACTTTTATTACCAAAATTAATTAATAGTCCAACTTTAATAGCAGACACCTTTAGATAAGAAAGAACCTGATATTTGAAAACTTCAGGTATATTGCCTGTTATTGCTTTAATTTCAACTATAACTTTGTCTTCAACAACTAAATCTACAATAAGATTGCCTATTCTTTTACCATGATAACTAACATCATATCGTTTTTCTGTGTCATATTTTATATGTTCCTGAGTAAACATTAATTTAAGTGCATTATGATATATATTTTCATTAAAACCAGCGCCTAATTCAGTATGAACTTTAAAGCAACAAGATATTATACGTTCTGTAAGCGGGTCTTTGTTTTCCATAATTTGTGTAATCTGCCTTCTAATTAGTGTAATCAGACATCCTTCTCTTTATAGGATGTCACCAGCCGCGGCTGGCTCCGCCACCACCGCTCATCCCGCCGCCGAAACCGCCAAAACCGCCGCCAAAACCCCTGCCGGATGATCCGCGTCCACCTCCCGACATTCCCATAAATAACAGAAATAGAAACGGATGACGGATAAAAATAAATATTATTATAATTAAAACTAAAAATTGAAGAAAAATACCGAGTGGGCTTGCTTTGATATCTTTTTTTACATCAATTTTCCCGCCGGTAAGTTCAACACCGGCATCTTTTGCAATTACGGAAGCAATGGCAAGTACACCTTTGGCTAACCCTTTGCCATACGCACCTTCTTTGAAAGATGGAATAACATATTTATCTAATATTTCTCCGCATAAACCGTCCGGAAGAATGCCTTCCAGTCCGTAACCGACTTCTATCTTTACTTTTCTATCATCAATAGAAGAAACAAGCAACACGCCGTTATCTTTTCCTTTTTTTCCAATACCCCACTTTTTAAAAAGATTTACACTGAAATTTTCAATTGAATCATTTCCTAAATTTTTTACTGTTACTACTGCAATTTCTGCCCCTGTTTTTTGTTCCAGTTCCTGTATAGTTGCGCTCATCTGTTGAGATGATTGAGTATCTATTATACCTGCATTATCTACTACCCAGCCGGTTGGTTTTGGAAGCTCCGTTCCAAATAATAACCTACCAAGGCAAGTTATAATTATTAAATTGAAAAAGATAAATAGTAATTTTTTGTTCATATATTTTTAACAAAACCGCAAGAAAAATAAGCAGAGCAAGCTCTGCAACTACTTCAGAACTATAGAACTATCTTGACAGCGGCTGGAATTCTTTCTATTAAATCAGTCGGTAACATTGAAATCTGCGTTTTTTCTTTTGCCGCCAAATCACCGGCAAGTCCGTGTAAAAAAACACCTAAACAAGCAGCGTCCATTAAATTTTCTGTCTGCCCAATAAAACCGGCAATCATTCCTGTTAAAACATCGCCGCTGCCTGCTACAGCCATCCCCGGGTTGCCGGTTGTATTTATATAAATTTTATCGCCGTCTGTTATGATCGTTTCATAACCTTTTAGAACACATATCAATTTATTTTTTTTTGCAAATTCACTTGCAGTTTCTTCTCTTTTTTTCTGAATATCTGAAATCGATACGCCGGTTAACCGGCTCAGTTCAGCAGGATGCGGAGTGATAATTTTTTTGGATTTTAACTTTTTTAATATTTTTACATTTTTTTGAATATTATTTAGCCCATCGGCATCTATTACAACCGGTATTTTATTTTTTGTCAAGAATCTTTCTGTAAAAATTTTTGTGTTAGGTTCTTGTGATATTCCGCATCCAAAAGCAATTGATGTTATTTTCCTATCTATAATATAATCCAATAATATTTTTGTCGCCTTTTCCGAGATTGAACCGTTTTTGTCCGGCAAAGTAATTGTAATAATTTCGGGTTGAAGCCGTTTTGTTATGGGTATATAAAGCGATTCCGAAATCGCAAGAGTGGTAAGTCCGCTTCCTGAACGAAGACATCCTAAAGAACATAAAATTGCGGCACCGGTAAATTGCTTTGAGCCTGCGACTATTAAAGTATGCCCGAAATTACCTTTATGGGTATCCAAAGAACGTTTTGGCAAAATGTTTTTTATGTAATCAACAGTTAATTCCATTATTTATTATACACCGCGACTGCGACTGCATAATCATCGGTATGTGAAAGTGAAAGCGAAATTTTATTTTGTAATTTTTTATATTTTTTTGATAAAATTACTTCCGGCTTGCCGTCCTCTGCATTTTTGACCATTATGTCCCTGTGCCAGATATCTTTTTTACCAAGCGCTTTCCAAACTGCTTCTTTTGCTGCGAATCTTACCGCAAAATGCTGCCATTTATTTTTTTTGGAATTACAGTACGAGACTTCTGTTGAAGTATATACTTTTTCGAGAAATTTTTTGTTCGTTTGGATAATTCTCTTTATTCTTTTAACTTCAATTATATCTATACCGGTTTGTATCATACTTTTCGCTATATACCGTTAAAATGTTTTACTTTTTAATCGTTTTTGAACTGCCGGACTTTTTAGTTCGCGTAATGCGTCGGCAGCTATCCATCGCGCAGATTTTGAATCGATTTTCTGTATTTCAAGTGCTGTTTTAATGGCTTCTTTGTTTAAATGCAAGTTTCTTTTTCCTATGTTTCTAAGTGCCCAGTTAACAGCTTTTCGAACATAATTTCTTTCGTCTTTTGATTCTCTTTTAATTGTAGATAATAATTTTATAAATTTGCCGTCTTTTGCTTCTTTATCATGCACGGCCAAACACGCAATCATAGTAAATCCTGCTCTTTTAACATATTCTTCTTTACGAGAAGTCCATTCGGCAATTTTTTTATAATTAAATTTTGTGAATTCAAAAAGATTATCGCAAACCTGGTCGCAAATACCCCATGAATCAAAACCTGTAACCCAGCTTTCTAGCTGTTTTTCTGTGACTTTTTCGGGTTCGTCAATCATTGAGGCAAGTATTTTTGCTTCAAATATTCCTGTTGACCAAAGTTGTTGTGCAAGCAAGTGATTTTTACTAATATCTTTTGCAATATCCCTTAAAACATAAATGGAAATCCCTAAAGTATTTTTGGAGACTATTCCAAATCGTGCCATGCCCTCAATATTTTTTTTATTATATAATGATTTTAGTTTTTTGAGTATTTCGGTTAGTTTCATTATTTCTAACAAAGATTTCACTCATGCAAAAAGATGGTTTTGTAGATGGTATCTTCTATGGACTCTTAATTTTTACCCGTTACTCGTTACTTTCTTTACGTATTCGTCAATTGACCTTGCGGCACGTTTACCGGCACCCATTGCATCTATTACCGTTGCGGCTCCTGTTGCGATATCTCCGCCTGCAAAAATTCCGGGAATATTTGTGGCGCCTGTTTTTTCATCGGTAATAATATTGCCGTGCTTGCCGACTTGAAGTCCCGGAATAGTCTTTGGTACAAGCGGGTTCGGGCTCTGGCCTATTGCCATTACAACGGTATCAACTTCCATTGTAAACTCTGAGTTTTTAATTGGAATTGGACGTCTTCTTCCCGATGCGTCGGGATCACCAAGTTCCATTTTTATGCATTCAATTTTTGTTACATTGTTTTCATTATCACCGATAAATCTTATGGGAGCAGTTAACAAGAAAAATTTTACACCTTCTTCTTTAGCATTTTCTATCTCTTCTAACCTGGCAGGCATCTCTTTTTCTGAACGGCGATAAACAATATACACTTCTTCCGCTCCAAGACGCAAAGATACTCTCGCGGAATCCATTGCAACATTCCCGGCACCTATAACTGCAACTTTTTTGCCTATCTTTACAGGGGTATCATATTCCGGAAATTTGTACGCCTTCATAAAGTTTATTCTTGTTAAATATTCGTTTGCAGAATAAATACTTTTAAGATTTTCACCCGGAATTCCTAGAAACTGCGGAAGTCCCGCGCCGGTCCCTATGAATATTGCTTTGTATCCTTCGTCAAATAGATCCTGAATTGTTTTTGTTTTAGAAATCACCATGTTATATTTTATTTCTATTCCAAGTGATTTTATATAATCTACCTCGTAATTAACAATTTCTTTCGGGAGACGAAATTCCGGTATGCCATACATTAAAACTCCGCCCGGAAGATGCAATGATTCAAACATCGTAACTTTATAACCCATTTTTGCTAAATCTGCGGCACATGTAAGTCCGGCCGGACCTGAACCAACCACCGCAATCTTTATTTTTTGCCCATTTTCTATCTGTATACTGTGTACTGTATTCTGTGTACTGTTTTTCTTCTCCCAATCAGCTGCAAATCTTTCAAGACGGCCGATAGCAACAGGTTCACCCTTTTTCCCAAGTATGCATACTATTTCGCATTGTGTTTCCTGCGGGCAAACTCGGCCGCATATAGCAGGCAAGTTATTTTTTTCTTTTAGTATTTTTACCGCTGATTCAAAATCACCCTCAGCTATTTTCTTTATAAAACCGGGGATGTTTACTTCGACAGGACACCCTTTCATGCATGTTGGTTTCTTGCATTGAATGCATCTTTTTGCTTCAAGGATTGCCTGTTCTTTTGTATATCCCAATGCAACCGATGAAAAGTTTTTTATCCTTTCTTTCGGGTCTTGCATCGGCATTTTTTGGCGTGGTATTTTTTCCATAATTAAAAACCAGTATACAGAATACAGTACACAGTATACAGTAAAAATACTGTACACAGCACCCAGAATACAGTATACAGCTTTTGATGATTTATAAAGCGGTATCCTGAGTACTCAAATTACTTAGGTAATTTACAGCTATGATCCAATGATTCCTTCTCTTTTCCTTTAAATGTGCTTAGCCGGCTTATAAGTTCGGCCCAATCTACAAGATGACCGTCAAAATCGGGACCTTCAACACAGGTAAATCTTGTAGTTCCGCCTACAGTCACACGACAAGCACCGCACATACCAGTACCGTCAACCATTACAGGATTTAAACTAACTATCGTTTTTAAATTATGTTGTTTTGTTATTCCTGAAACTACTTTCATCATTGGTATAGGACCTATTGCATAAACAATATTAGCAGCCGGGATATCCCCGGATTTAGAAATAATCTTGTTTAAAACATCGGAGACAAAACCCTTTTCACCATACGAACCGTCATCCGTAGCAATATAAAATTCGTCCGAAATCCTTTTCATTTCATCTTCAAGAATAATTAAACTTTTAGAGCGTGCACCAAGAATTGTTATAACCTTGTTTCCTTTCTCTTTAAGCGCTTTTGCGATAGGGTAAATGACAGCGGTACCAACCCCGCCTGCAATACATATTACTGTTCCAAATTTTTCTATATGTGAGGCAATCCCCAGTGGGCCGACTACATCAAGGATGGAATCTCCGGATTTAAGCCTGCCTAATTCAATAGTTGTTTTTCCAACTTCCTGAATATAAAGCGTTATTGTACCCTCTGCGACGTTTTTATCGGCAACAGTTATGGGAATCCTCTCGCCTTTTTCGTGAAGACGTAATATAATAAACTGGCCAGGAAGTATTTTTTTGGAAATATCTGGTGCGGATATTACAAATTTATTTACACCGGTTGATGCAACAGTTTTTTCTAATATCTTATACATTTTTTATTTTTTTGGACGCGGCTGGGTTTGTTTTACTGGTTTTTTTTGAGCCGGTTTAATATCCTTTTTTAATTTATCTATCATTTGCTTTGTTTTTTCCATATTGGGATCTAAAGCAAGCGCTTTTTCAAAATATTTTAATGCTTCATCATTTTTCTTGCGTTTCATTACTGATCTTCCTAGATGATAATAACCCCAAGCTTCATCTTCCGGAGGTATTTTTAAATTAATTGCTTTTAATATATTTTTTTCTCCCTCAGCATTTTTTCCTTTGTCAATTTCAATTACTCCCATTAAATAATATCCCAAACCAAATGTTTTATTCTTATGTACGAGTTCTTCCGCAATTTTGTAAGCCTCATTTACGTTGCCGGCTGAGTATAACCCCTTTGCTTTATTTATTCCGGTATCAAAATCGGAAGAAATTGTAAACCACGGGCTAAGCTGTAACCTGCCCCATGGGTCTAATTTAGGACGTATTGTTAGCAAACCTTCAATCTGTTGAACAAGAACTCTTTTTTCAGATTTAAGTTTTTCAATTTCGCCGTCCCTGTCTCCTATCTGAACCAATAAATTAATATTTTCTTTCTGCTGTGCCCAATAACTGCCCAAAATAACAAAAGCAGTTAAAATAAGAACGCCTGCTCCAATTTTTTTTTCTAGTTCTTTATCTTTAAAATAATATTGAAGTATATATTGAAAAACTACAAGAAAAACTGCAATTATGACCAATATCCAACTCATATTCCGCTTCCTTGTTTAAATTTTTCTTCTGTATTAAAAAATTCTTTTTCTATTTCTTTCTTTTTTGTTTCCAGATATTCATCTATTTTTGTTGTTATACCTTCAACTGATTCTATTTTTTTAAGACGTTCTTCTACTTTTTCCTGTTCCTTTACCATAAATTTTATCGCTTCTGCTACCGGATCGGGAAGTTTGCCGTGTTCTAACATTTCAATATCTTTCTGAGAAAACCCTAAACCAACACGCGCAGGAATACCAATCGCAGTCGAATTCGGGGGAACGTCCGAAACCACTACTGACCCTGCGCCTATTCTCGAATTATCTCCGATAATTATAGGACCTAAAACTGCCACCCCTGTTCCTATTACGACATTATTACCTATAGTTGGGTGTCTTTTTCCCTTTTTTAAAGAAGTTCCGCCAAGCACTACTCCCTGATAAATCAACACATTATCGCCAATCTCTGTCGTCTCTCCTATAACAACACCCATTCCATGGTCTATAAAAAATCTTTTGCCTATCTTTGCACCCGGATGTATTTCAATCCCGGTAAAAAATCTAGCAACCGCAGAAATCAATCTTGCTGTTGTAAATCTGTTATGCCTGTAAAACCAGTTTGCAAAACGATAATACCATAAAGCGTGCAACCCCGGATAGCATAAAAGAACCTCTACAATATTTTTTGCAGCCGGATCTTTCTCGAATATTACCGATATATCTTCTTTTAGTTTTTTGAACATATAATAATTATATAAAAATTACCGTTAAAAAACAAGGATTTGTATAAATTGTGCATCGTTTTATACTTTTAAATATAAGAAATATTCGAGATTGCCTTTAGGGCCTTTTATTGGCGAGTCAGTTTCATTGATTAATTTTAAACCTATACTCCCGGAAAAAAGTTTTATTTTTTCAATTGTCTGTTGACGAACATTTTCGTCTTTAACAACGCCTTTCTTGGTTGAACCGCGTGGTGCTTCAAATTGCGGTTTCAAAAGTGCAATTATTTCGCCGTTTTTCTTAACCAGTTCCTTTACCGTCGGCAAAACCTTTTCAAGTGAGATAAAAGAAACATCTATTACAGCAATATCAATTTCTTCTTTTAATAAATTTTTATCAAAATACCTTATATTTGTTTTTTCAATATTAACAACCCTTAAATCATTTCTTAATTTTGAATCCAATGTCCCATAACCCACATCTATGCAATAAACTTTTTTTGCACCGGATCTTAATAGACATTCCGTAAACCCGCCCGTCGAAGCTCCCACGTCAATACAAACCTTATCTTTAACATTAACGGCAAATTCTTCTAATGCCTTTTTTAATTTTATTCCGCCGCGTGAGACAAACTCGTCTGTTTCTTTAATTGAAATATTATCGTTTTCGGAAACAGAAAAACCTGATTTAGTGATAATTTTATCATTAACAGAAACTTTACCTTCCATTATCAGTGCGGTTGCTTTACTTCTGGAGGGAACAAGTCCTTTTTGGAAAATAAAAACATCTAATCGGAATTTTTCAGCCATTCTTTGATATTATTATAGATAGTATCTTCAGTAAGTCCGTATTTTTTTCTTATATCGCTTTGCTTGCCATGCTCGATAAATTGGTCCGGTAAGCCTATAATTTTAATTTTAACACCGCTGTTTTTTAATAATTCACAAACTGAACTGCCAAACCCGCCCGAAACAACATTTTCTTCAATTGTAACAATATTTTTTACTTTATTAGTAATTTTTTTAATTAATATTGTGTCGAGAGGTTTAACAAAACGCACATCCACCACTCCGCATGAAATCCCTTCAGTTTTAAATCTTTCTGAAACCTTAATTGCCGGATTAACTGTATTTCCAACTGCAAAAATACATACATCATTTCCCTCAACCAATACCTGAGATTTACCAATTTCTAATGGTTTGGGTTCCGTATCTAATTTAGCGCCAATTCCTTCGCCGCGCGGATAGCGGATTACGACCGGTTTATTTAATTTTACCGCAGTTATCAACATTTTTTGTAATTCATTTTCATTGGAAGGCGCCATGATAACAATATTCGGAATCATTCTTAAAAACGTTAAATCAAAAGCACCCTGATGGGTTGCGCCGTCTTCACCGACGATTCCGGCTCTGTCAATCGCGAAAATAACCGGCAAATTTTGCAGGCAAACATCATGTATTATTTGATCAATAGCTCTTTGTAAAAAAGTGGAATAAAGCGCAACTATCGGTTTATATCCGGCGCCCGCTAAGCCGGCTGCAAAATTAACTGCATGGCCTTCAGCAATTCCAACATCAAAAAATCTTTTTGGAAATTCTTTTTGAAAATTAACGAGGCCGGTTCCGTCAGCCATCGCGGCGGTAATTGCAATTATTTTTGGATCCTTCTCTGCGAGTTTAACAAGTGTTTGAGAAAATATTTTTGTATAAGTAGGAAATTTTGGTTCTGACAACAGATCTCCGGTAATTATATTGAATTTACCAATACCATGAAAAGCAGTCGCATTTTCTTCGGCAGGTTCATATCCTTTTCCTTTTTTAGTTATAATGTGCAGTAATATCGGTCCCTTTAGATCTTTTACTTTTGTAAGTATCTCAATTAATTTGTCGATATCATGTCCGTCAATAGGTCCCAAATAAGCAAATCCCATTTCTTCAAATAACATTCCGGGAAATAATAAAACCCTGAATCTTTTTGCAACACGCATTATCTGAGAACCCCAGAAATGTATTCTTGATAAAAATCTTTCAACTCGCTTATGAAAATTAGCATAAAGTCCGCCTGTCAGCAATTTTGTCAAATATGCAGCTAACGCACCTACGCGGTGTGAAATAAACATTTCGTTATCATTCAAAATAACCAGCATATCAGTTCCGGAATGACCTGCATTTAAAAGACCTTCGTAAGAGAGCCCGCCTGTCATAGCACCATCGCCGACTACCGCAACAACTTTATTATCTTCACTGTTTAAATCACGTGCTACGGCAAATCCTAATGCGGCAGAAATTGCAGTCGATGAATGTCCCGTTCCAAACGCATCATACTCAGATTCAGCTATTTTTGGAAACCCGCTGATTCCGTCAGTTTGCCGGAGCGTTTTAAATCTTTCCCTTCTACCGGTAATTATTTTATGTGTATATGCCTGATGCCCTACATCCCAGATAATTTTATCTTTCGGAGTATTTAAAACATAATGAAGTGCAATAGTAAGTTCAACGGTGCCCAAAGAAGGTGCTAAATGACCCCCTATCTCAGAAACAGTTGAAACCATAAGTTTTCTTATATCATTAGCAAGCTCCGGCAAAAGCTCTTTTTTTATTAACCGCAAATCTGATGGTTTATCTATTTTATCTAATACGCTCATATATAAATACGATTACACAGATCTCAAAAACCGATTACTCA
Source organism: Elusimicrobia bacterium RIFOXYD2_FULL_34_15 (assembly GCA_001800605.1). Classification (GTDB taxonomy): domain Bacteria; phylum Elusimicrobiota; class UBA8919; order UBA8919; family UBA8919; genus UBA9627. The sequence continues at coordinate 644 of MGVS01000058.1, read as the reverse complement.
GATTTCTTTTAATCACCATAATCATTTCCCGCTAAAAATCTCTTTGAACGATATAATCTGCTATTTCTTGAAGCACAATTGCTTTTTTGCCGAATATTCTTAAATCTTTTTTTGCATCTTCAACTAGTTCTTTTGCTTTTATCTTTGAATTTTCAATTCCATATATAGAAGGGTATGTCAATTTTTTGTTTTCTAAATCCGAACCTTTTTTCCCAAGTTTTTTCTTATTACCGATAATATCTAAAACATCATCGGCTATCTGGAATGCTAACCCTATTTTTCTGCCGTAATTGGAAAGTGCTTTTACTTTTTTAGATTCCGCATCGGATAAAATCGCCCCTGCTTTCAAAGATACCTCTATCATCTTCGCCGTCTTATGCACATGTATATAATCCAACTTGTTTTTTAAATCCTTTGTGCTGTATCCTGTATCCTGTATCCTGTGATCTGACGTTAAAATGTCTTCCACTTGCCCGCCAACCATACCTTTAGTACCGGAGGCAACAGCAACATCTTTTACAATTTTCGGATTAATTGTTTCAAAAGCTTTTGTTAAAAGTCCGTCTCCGGCAAGAATTGCAATTGCTTCACCAAACTTTTTATGAGATGTTAACTTGCCTCTTCGGTAATCATCATCGTCCATT
>MGVS01000057.1 GCA_001800605.1 Elusimicrobia bacterium RIFOXYD2_FULL_34_15 | reverse complement strand
TATGGAATCATAATTGGCAAAAAGAAGACTGTTTCCTGTATTTGCAAAAACAAATTGAGGAGTTCCAGGATTAACAGAACCGTCCTCCTTAATTACTGATAATTTACTATTAGTGAGTATATTAGGGCGATCAGTAGTAGATATAATATCTATGTACTCTTTTAAATTTGCTGAACCTGAGGGTGGCATATCGGGAAATATTCTTTTGCATTCAGATAATCTAAGGTATATTCTATTCAGCGTATTTTGATTTGTTTTTTTTAAAGTATTTGTTACTTCAAAAGAAGTAAATCCCTTTGTTACTGTAATTAAGACAACAGTGATAACTGGGACAATTATAAGAAATATTGCCAAAGTAACTATTGTTTCAACGAGAGTAAATCCCTTATCTGTTGAGATATATTTGGATTTGATCATAGCTGTAGTGTAGATCGATAGATTTTCTATAACATTCCACACGAATTATATATGAGCCTTTTGGAAAGGTTGATACATCCCAAACATAAGGTGATGGTTTGTACCATTTATCAGCAAAAGGCGATGTTGTATTGTGGGATGGATTATTGTCTGAATACTTTTGACCGGGGGTGGTTTTTTCATTTTCACCACAATAATACCATGTGCGTGCATTGTCACTTGAATATTTTATACTATAAATAAGTTCTGTAGATTCACTATATGTTGAAGTATATTCTTCTGTATAATTTTTCAAATTAGAAGGTTCAGAGTCCCAACGTTGCCAGTCAGCATTCCATATAACATTTATTGTGGAAGGGTTGTTAAATTCATCAATCACCGAGGGATTAGTTATATCTACTAATGGAATTTGTGAAATTTTATCATTTCCTAAGTATTGACCACCATCCAAAAATGTTCTAATAATTGTCATTAACACATATTTGCCCATTTCTGCTGCTCCAGTATCTCCTTGCGGCAAGAATCCGGAAAACACAAAATAAGAAGAATTAATAGCATTGTTCATTTTAACAACTGATGAAGCGTAGTATGGCTTAAATTTATCATGGTCTTTATTAACATCTGTTGGAATTTTACCACCTTCCGAAGGTATATTGTAATCAGAGCCGTAAAACACTCTTTTATTACTACTAAATTCAGGAATAGAAAGCGTGGTTCTAATGCTTGAATATACGGTATTACTCCATTCAGTAGGAGTATCGTTATCGCAATTAATTGTTATAGGGCGAGGTGCAACAACTGTTGATGAAGCAATTGGAAGATTGAAAATAGCAGTAAGTTTTTCTTTTAAAGTTATTCCCCCTACTGTTAATGGGGCTGCATAGATAAAAGGTTCCCATGGGTCGCTGGAATTGAATGGAACAGTGACAGTATTACTATTATTAGCATCATATCTACCAACAGAATGAAGTTTAGGTGTGCTACCCATATCAGCATGTCTGAAATGTCCACCACTAGCGGAAATACCGTTGAAAAATGAGGTACAGCCATTGCCTGAAGTTCTGGCAGCTTTTCTTGTTCTTGTAAACGCTTCCCCGTATCCTAATAATGGAGAAAAAGAGCTATGCTCAACGCGGAAAAAATTACCGCTGCCGGTTGGAATATTTCCTGATACTAACCAATTAGATGCATATTGATCGTCGGGATATAATTCTCCCAACCAAAATTTTGAATACCATGATTTATCTCTTTTTGCGATAACGCGAAGATTTCCTATGATAGGATAGTTGGGTGTAGGAGGATTAATGTCAGGAAATGGAAAAGCAGAACCTCTGTCAGGAAATATTTCGTCTACATAAAGACGAGTGGAATCTTGACCAGCAGTATCGCTCCAAGGTTGTTTTATAAAGGGCAATCCATACGGAAGCGGAAGTTTGTCACTTCCAAATTCGCCACCTAACCCGTAATAGTAAAAAGACGAACCTGCCATACAAGAAAAAATTGAATTTGTATTTAATAATCCGTCACGATATATTTGAAAAAACCTTGGAATATCTATTTCAAGTTTATCTCCACCCCATCCATTCCGTGTTTGTTCAAAGTATGCATAACCAGTTGCTGTTGTCAATACTTGTGTATGAAACCAATTATATCCTTTATTAATTTTTACATCCAGATAAGGGCAATGTCTTGGGTCACCGATAAATTGATACAATTCTGTAGCAGGTGGTACGTGATTAACCCAAGCATAGGTTTCCGATAAATTTGGATAGTCAGTATATATATCATTCCCTATTCGGGTTTGTATGTAATGGGGGGTCTCAATACTGGCTGTATTGGATAAATTGTTTAGCGTGATTATCCATCTTGCCGTATTCTTTGCATGATTATTACCTACTTTTGTCAAATCAAAATCATTGAATGGTTGTGCTATATTTGGGGTGGATACAGCACAGGGAATATATTCCATCCCATAAAGTCGTTGTGAAGGAGGTAGCCCCTGATTTGATCCATTTATAGGATGTAATACAGGAGAACCATAAAGCGTTATAAGCGTGCCTGTCGTTGGTGCAGGTGTGTTTATTCTATATTGACCTTGTGAACCTCCAACGGTGGCCAGATTGCGTTGATAAGCAGTAGCGCTATTTCCGGAAATATATTCTACTGATATTGAACCCGGGATACTATTTGGTAAATAGACAGAAATGTTAGGTATAGGATTTATTCCTGAATAACTGCCAGGATTGGTAACATAAGAATAAACCCTTAATTTTGCTGTTGAGCCGCTTTGGAGATTTTCTGGATGTGTAACAACACGTACATAAGGAAAAGATTGCGGATCTTTTGCTGCATCTGAATAGTTTCGCATAGGAGGTGTGGGTATAAGCTGTCCATGGAGGTTAACAAAAATCATATTTTTAAAAGGGATTGGTTCTGTATTTATTTTTTCCAAAAACATTCTTAAACTTATTTCCGAAGGATTATATTTTTTATATAGGTCAACTTCTTCAGGATATCTAACCGCATGATTGTACATATCACACATGGGATAATTTTGATTAAGTTTTTCTAATCCGTCTATAGTCACTTTTCCTGCAAGTAAAGATGGATGATAAAAATATTGTTCAGTACCGCTTGAATCCCAAGTATCATGAGTTTTTCCTGGATAGAAATATACAGAAGGCATAGGATTGGAAGCATCTTTTGTGCTTTTATCGGAATTTATATAGGGTTTGTATTGTTTATCCCTGCCATATCCTATACGCGTAATCCAATGTGTTCGAATATTTAGTCTTGGATTTCTTATTTGGAAATCGCGAACAATTCCTTCAAACATAAATTTCATTGTCGCCATACTGCTCCACCATCCTGGCACATTTTCTAATGCTAAAATATATAAATCATAAACCTGCGTTGGTTCATAATGCGCACTGAGTGTTTTCAAAATACCGAAAGTTTCCGCAAGAGTTTCTGAAGGAACCGAAGGATTGGATAAGGAAGTTTTATACACTCTTATGTATACTTTTCTTGTATATTTATCTTCTGGATTCTTTAAAATATTTATGCGTCTGAGATATTTCCAACCATCTTGAATTTTTACATTATTACTAGAAGGTGTCAGCGGATCTGTTAAACTTTTATCGATAGTTAAAACAGGATAATATTGATTCCCGTCATCATAATCATCTAATACAGAAATTTGGGACTTCTCAGAACCGGCTACTAGTGATCTTAATTCTTCCATCATTTGTATTGTTTTTTGCGTTGCGAAGGATTTTTCTTTTATTCTTAATGAATTGGTACTCATAAAATACTGTATTTTTGTAAGCGATAGTACCACTATAGCTAAAATAACTATAGTTAAAAGCATTTCAACCAATGTGAAACCCGCAAAGGAATTTTTTACTTTATAAAAATTGTAAAATGATGTTCTAATATTGCAATATGTCTGAAAAAGTAAATTATTTGTTTTTCTGAAAATTCTTTTTATCGGCATTATTGTTTTTCTATTCATAGTTTCCTTTACACTTACATACCTTGTATAAGTTTAAATGTGTGTGTTAAAGATTTATTTTCTCTATATTGACATACCTGTTGTATAACTGTATTTATCCATGACTCATCATAATCAATTTCTGCAACATCGGTTGCACTTGAGCTTGATAATGTTAAACTACCGTTGACAATTAGACATCCACTAATTAAGCATGGTGTATTTATAACAGCATTGCCAGTGATATATATTAATCCGCTATATAAACTATTGGAATGTTCTTCTATCGTAAGATCACCATTAATTATTAAAATACCGCTGGAACGCAACGGCTTTGATTCGGTAAAAGTAGCGTTTCCATTTATGTAAATTAGTGACATATCAGGTATTGGGGTACTGAAAACAACCTCGCAACGATCTGCTAACGATCTTAATTCCAAATCAGATATACCAAAAATACCAATTACGCTTAGGTCATATGTTCCGTTAGCAGGGGCGACTGGTGGGTTACCTGTTACTTCACCTCTAGTATCTATTGTAGGAGAACCTGATTTTCGTGCAATACCGGCATTACTAATTCCGCCTCTAATTCTTCCATTTTTATTTATTACGACATTATTAGCATTACCTACAATAACTGCACTGTTTTCGGGACGCGTAATGTCAATTCTTCTTATTTCGGTTGATACTTTTGCCCTGGAAATTAGTATATCCGGAGGTGAGGTGAATGGTCCGGTACCAACTTTGCGATATACATAACCTGTGCTTACAATTGACCAAGCAAGACCATCGCCATCTTGTTTACTTGGAATTCTGCTACCTGTAATATCATGCACGGCATTTGAATCGTATGGAGCAACAGCAGGATTAGTCTGTCTTTTAATTTCATATCTAGCCCATTTTACTCCGTTTTCACTTAATTGATATTCTTTGACAAGACCAATATTTTCATCAATAGTATAACTTTTTGTCGGATCCGCGTCATATTTAGGATTAAACGGTTCATCTATCCAGTGAGGAGGAGTTGGTGAAGGTCCGCTTTTTACAACTGTTGATTGTCTTCTGAACCATGAAATAGTGTCAACTATACCGGCTCTTGCGACATTTTCTGCTTCTGCAACAAAATTCTGTTGGTATTTGGTTTCTTTGAAGCTGGTGCTTATTAATTGGGCTCCGGTAAGTACAATAATCATAACAGCAAAAAGCAACACTACGGTTGTAATTAATGCTACCCCTTTATCAGATTTGTTTATATTCTTTTTCATTGGTTATTATGAGGTTATATACCCCTATAATTTATAGTTTCAATTATATT
>MGVS01000056.1 GCA_001800605.1 Elusimicrobia bacterium RIFOXYD2_FULL_34_15 | reverse complement strand
ATAATTGAAACTATAAATTATAGGGGTATATAACCTCATAATAACCAATGAAAAAGAATATAAACAAATCTGATAAAGGGGTAGCGTTAATTACAACCGTAGTGTTGCTTTTTGCTGTTATGATTATTGTACTTACCGGAGCCCAATTAATAAGCACCAGCTTCAAAGAAACCAAATTTCATCAAAATTTTGTTGCAGAAGCAGAAAATGTCGCAAGAGCCGGTTTAGTTGACACTGTATCATGGTTTAGAAGACAAGGAGATGTAGTTAGGAGTGGTGTCCCACCAACTAACCCAACTTGGGAAGATGGTGCATTTCATCCAATACAAATAGATACCGATGCCGTTCATTCAGCTACAATTGACGAAAGCATCGGTTTGGTTAAGGAATATCCATTGAATGAAGCAAGAACTAAATGGGCAAGATATGAAATTAAGAGACAACAAGATACTCCGGATATTGATCCACTTGCTGTGCACGATATTACTCATCAACGAGTTCCAAATCATCAAAAAGGAGAGGGCCTCGCATGGTCCATTGTAAGTACGGGTTATGTATACCGGAAAATAAGTATCGGAAAATTTACGTCACCTCCTGATGTAATTATTTCAAAAGCAAGAGTATCAACGGAAATAAGAAGAATTAATCTAAATAATCCTGCTTGTGCCGTTGCAGTGTATGACGGAGGTAGTGGGGGAACATATAATGTTAAAGTTAATAAAAATGGCCGAATTCTCGGGGGGAATAATGGTATTGGCTGTGCTCGATATTCGGGTGATAATGCACCCTCAGTCGATTCAAATGGTATATTATCTGGTTTGCCACAGTCGGATACAACATCCAATGATTTGAGTGTTATATCAATATTTGGGGTATCGGAATTGGAATTAAAATCTATGGCTGATCGCTATGATGTAACTGTTACTACACCCATGCCTGATATGTCACTAATATACATAGATGGTAATGCTACTTTTGATGTAAGTAAACCATTACGTTCAAGTGGCATTTTATATATTAAAGGTGATTTAACAATAGCGGAACTTTCTAACAGTTTATATAGTGGATTAATATATGTAACTGGTGATGCAACAATTGGCACTCCTTGTTTAATTATGGGTTGTTTAATTGTTAAAGGAAAATTGTCCTTATCAAGTAGTGGTGCTACAGATGTTGCGGAGATATGTTATGATAGCCAAATACTGGTTGATGTTAGAAATCGGGTGTGTCAATATAGAGAAAATAAATCAATATCTCACTCATTTAAACCTATGACAGGTTTATAAGAAACAGGAGATTTAATATGTTTAAAAAAGGTTACCCGTTAAAGGAGATTTTTAAAAAAATAAGAAATGCTTTTTATAAAATACATTGCAATCTATCATCAACATTTTACAAAATTTTTAAAGGAAAATATTCTTTTACTGGATTTACGTTGGTTGAAATGATTCTGACTATTGTTATTTTATCTATAGTTGTTTTATCGCTTACAAAAATACAGTATTTTATGAGTACCAATTCATTAAGAATAAAAGAAAAATCTTTTGCGACCCAGAAAGTGATTCAAATGATGGAAGAGTTGCGTTCATTGGTTGCGGGAGCCGAAAAATCGCAGATTAGTTTATTAGATGATTATGATGACGGCATCAAATATAGTCCGGTATTAACCTCGGATAAAAGTGTAACCGATCCACAATCCCCATCAAGTAACAATGTCAAAATTAATAATGGCTGGAAATATCTTAGACGTATATCTGTATTGAAAAATCCCGAAGATGGCGCATTTACAAGAAGGATATATATACGAGTATATAAAACATCCAGTAATACATCCGAATTATTAGCAGAAACAATGGGTATATTGAAAACAATTGCCAGAGAGGACCTCCCTACACAAGTGATGGACATATATGTAATTGCAATAGAAAACGTTCCTGGTTGGTGGTCTACAATGTCCTCAATGAAATCTATGTTTGATGGAGTAATGCAAGATTTTCAAGTAAGAAATCCAAGATTAGCATTACGAATTCACTGGATTACTCGCATGGCATATGGTAGGGATACGGAATATCGCCCCTATATCAATAATACTAAGAATACATATGATGATGCTATGCCATATGTATATTTTTATCCTGGTAAAACAAAAACTGACACACTCGTAAATACAAAATTTTACAATCCCGATATGATACAGGGTAAAATTTTAGCAGACACAGTTTGGTATCCGATTGAAGATTATGCAATGAGCGACCAATATAATCATGCGGTTAGATATCCTGAAGAAAAACGATTATATGACAAATATAAACCCGCCGAACCTAGTTTAAGAATGTTGTTAGAAGAAATGAATACAGTCCCTGATAAATTTAAAAACATGCTTTTAATAAATTTACACGGTGAACTCTTGCCTTGTCCACCTATGCGTAATTACTCAGATGCAGCTAAAGATCCGGGAACAGCAGCCAATAGATATGTGAGAGCAGTAACTCATCCTGAGAAATTGAGATATAGCAATACATCAGAAACCGTAAAATTGAGAGTTTATTCATATGTTACTAATCCTGAAAATATTACTATGTGGTCAGATACATCAGCTTCAACTGTAACAGTCTATTTGCCTTACAAAATCACTGATACTTCAGATATCACTGTAACAAAAATTGATGGTAAAATGCCTGCTGATTATTTAATAGATAATACTAGTTCGATAGGCACAATTATTGTTCTTCGTAATACACCATTAAAACATACTTTAAACCAGGGTTATAATTCAGGTAATAAAGGATTACCTATTTCACAACGTCTTTACGGTTTGGAATATATCCCATGTCCGATAGAGATTGGAGCATCGGCATTTAATCGTAACTTATCGTGGGCTGATGCTACATCTGCAAAAAATACTGCAAGTTGGACTATAAGTTTTGACGGAGGTGTATTTACTAGTAATGGTGAATATAGAGTTGAAACCCGTATTGGTAATAACATCTATACTAATACTACAACTTATTTTGAAGATGATTTTCCAAATTTATCAAAAACCTATTTTTGGATAGGTACTAATCCCCCGGTAACCGAAAAGTATCAATTTATCGGTGATCCGCGTCATTGCCCGTATTTAGATGTAAAAGAAGACCATCGTTATAATATATGGTTCTCAACTTTTGATACAACATATACCGGTACAAATTATAAATTTTTTAAATCAAACGATATAATATCCGGTACCAGACAATATGGTACAGGCTGGGGAGCGCTTGATACAGGCGTCCCTTATAATGGTTTAATTGAAGTTGATATCCCGAGATTTTTCCAAATATACAGAGAAGGTATATTGAATACACAATCTATATGGTCAGCAATGACAGGTTCTTCATTTTATTACTATGGATGTGGAGGTGAATTTGGAAGCGATAAGGACCCATTTACAAAATCAATAAGATTTAAAAAACAACCTTGGACCAATGATGATACTCAAAATGCTGTTAATGCTTATTATGATGAAATTTTTACGCCGAGTCACGATGGTGGAATATCCGGCCGTTATGTTGTTGCTAGAAGAGAAAATCCTTTAACGCCTAATACTTGGTATGCAAAATACTGGTTAGGAGAATTATACCCTGATGATCAATATGTTTCTCAATGGCAACCAAATGGTAATCTTCTTACTGGCAATACTTCACCAAACACTTTTTTCCGTGTTGCATACAGTTCTTTTTCTGTGTTTCAAAATGAATTCAAACCACCTTATAAAAGAATCGCAGTAAAAACTTCTGGCAAGGGATGTGCTTCATTCATAAATGGAGATTCTGCATGTAGCAGCTTCATGCAATTTAATAATATCTCTAACCATAAGCATTTCAGACATGCGGATGGTGGAAGTGACAAAAGAATAGATTCCACAACTTCTGTAATAAAAGATCCACCGCCTGGCTCATCCACATATGGTACCTCTATGGGTCAACCCACCAATACACTTATTACGGAATTTCCGGAAATGTTTAATTTTACAATAACCACATCAACAAAAAAAACTCCCCGTCCATTCACTGCTAATTGTAATAATGATAATCCGGATGATTGGAAAGATTCTATTTATATGGCGATAAGGTCTTCTATTTCTTTTTCAAGGATTTATTACAATTCAAACTATGACCCATATGCTATCGCTGGATTTACTCCATATTTTGCTTCTGCAGTTTTAAAAATGAGATATCCTCACTTATGGAATCCGGCTCCAATTCCTCTTGCAAATGAAACCAATACAGATCCTCATTCCGCTTATTTTATAATATCGGGACTTGAACCGCAAGGCAATACAGGAGCAGGTGAAATGGGAAAATATGTCTTAATGTCAATGTTCAGAACATTTTTGGATGCAGGTCGTTATAAAAGTGTTGACTGGATTTCTCAAATTCCATTGATTGATTTAACAAAACCAACTGTTGCTGATGAAATAATAGATCCTATATCAATAGATATAATATGGGCAACTCATTGGAAGAGATGGGATGGAAAAGATTATACAAAAGAATATGAACTATCTATTTCCACATATGTCTATTCGGAAGAAACACCACTTGGTTTTAATATAAAATATTCTAATGATAATGGGCAATCATGGTATTTTTGTGGAGATGTTTCAAATAATATTCCAAGTAATACTATCTCTACAAAATGCGGTGAAAGAAATTCGAGTTATTTTAGTTTTACTACTTCTACTTTTAGTTGGAAGGTCTCCGATTCAATAATAACAAGAGGTTCATATATACTTCGCGTAGAGTGTTATAGACAAAACACTAATTTACATTATAGCTATGATCAAGTTCAAATTTATATCAACAAACAATAAAGGTTTAACCTTAGTTGAAGTAATAGTAACACTGGCAATATTTCTTATAATTGTCCCTGTTATCACTGTAGTTCTTACTACGGTAACCAAAGGTTTTACTTCTTTTGAAGCCTCAAATACCCTAAAAAAAACAAATCAAAATACGCTGAATAGAATATACCTTAGATTATCTGAATGCAAAAGAATATTTCCCGATATGCCACCCTCAGGTTCATCAAATTCAAAAGAATACATAGATATTATATCTACTACTGATCGCCCTGATATACTCGCTAATAGTAAATTATCAGTAATTAAGGATGACGGTTCTGTTAATCCTGGAACTCCTCAATTTGTTTTTGCAAATACAGGAAACAGTCTTCTTTTTGCCAATTATGATTCCATATCCACAACAACAATG
>MGVS01000055.1 GCA_001800605.1 Elusimicrobia bacterium RIFOXYD2_FULL_34_15 | reverse complement strand
ATTTCAAAAACCTAAATAACGTTTACTAACAATTGTCGGACAGCCACCGGGATTGGGACTTTCGGCTGATTCAAATAAGCAAAGCAAGCTTTGCGACTACAGTAAATACAAGATCCTTCGTTTCTGCTTCCCGTACAACGGGATTGTGTTCTCATCCGTTGCAGTGGCTACGGATTCCGAGCACTAACAGGATGACGTCAAAAGGGTTAGCATCTTCTTGAATTTGTAAATTGGGAAGCCGACAACGTTATGGTAATCGCCGATTATTTTTTCTATTACTCTGTCCCCTTTTTCCTGAACAGCATAAGCGCCGGCTTTATTAAGGTTTTTTTTGCTTAGTATTTCAAGTTCTTCTTCGGATAGTTTTCGCATTTTTACTCTGCTCATGTCGTAGTCAATTATTTTCTTGTTGTTTGTTGTATCAATTATTGCGACTCCGGTGTAAACCCGGTGCCAAGTTCCGGAAAGTTTTGATAGTATTTTTTTAGCGTCTTTTGCGTTTTTTGGTTTACCGATTATTTCACCATTTAAGACGACAATTGTGTCGGAACCGATTACTATTCCGGATTTAAGTTTTTTGGCGACAGATTCGGCTTTTTGTATGGCGAGATGTTTTACTAGGTTGGATGGTGTTGTGTGATGAGATTCTTCTTTGATGTTTGGTACAATGATTGTAAATTTGTATCCCGCATCTTTTAGTATTTGCTTTCTTTGCGGCGAACCAGAGGCAAGGATAAGTTTTAGGTTTTTAAATTTATTTTTCATTATGAGATTGCTTCACTTCGTTCGCAATGACAAAGTAAGCCGAGCAAGCTCGGCAACTACAACAACTGGATTCCTGCTAACGAATTGCAGGAATGACGACACGATGAGATTGCTTCGGCATTATATTTTCCCGCTTTGCGGGATTGTGTTCTCGCTCGTTTCAGTAGAGCCGAGCTCCGAGTACGAACGCAATGACAACTGGATCCTTCGACTTGGTTCGGTCGCTTCCCGAAAACGGGATTGCTTACTCATTCGGTGCAGTAGCTCCGAATTCCGTGAGCGAACAGGATGACGGCACTAATCCTTCGGCTTAGCTCAGGACTTAGTAGAGAATTTTGTGGTTGCATTTTTTGCAGAAACCGGATTTTAAACCAACTACTGAAGTGCTGTATCCGTTGCGTTCAATCACTATTTGATTACATTGCGGGCAGTAGGTTCTGTTATATTCCGCTTCTACTACATTTCCTATGTAAACATGTCTTAATTTTTTTAATGCAATTTTCCTTGCCCTTTCTAATGTTGATGGAGGTGTAGGGTTTATGGTTAATTTATAACAAGGAAAGTAACGTGAAAAATGAAGCGGTATTTCTATTCCTAATGCCGATACCCAGTCAACTAAGTCTGCTATGTTTTCATCGGAGTCGTTTAAGCCAGGAATTAACAGATTTGTTATTTCAACATGTTTTTTCTTTTTTACTAACATTTCTACCGTTCTTAAGACCGGGGCAAGTTTGCCCCCGCAGATTTTTTTATAAAAATCATCTCTGAACGATTTTACATCGATGTTTGCTGCGTCAATATATTCTACTATGTTGGAAAAAGGTTCTTCGTTTATGTAGCCGTTTGATACCAAGACATTTTTTAGACCGTATTTTCTTGCTTCGATTGCTGTATCTTTAAGCCATTCGTAGTTTATTAGAGGTTCGTTGTATGTGTATGCAATTCCGAAAGATTTGTTTTGTTTTGCCATAGCGACGGCTTCAGATGATGTAACATACTTTAATATGCTTTCATCAAAATCGGCTTGTGAGATTTCATAATTTTGGCAGAATTGGCAATGAAAGTTGCAGCCAAGAGTGCCGAATGATAGTATTTCTTTTCCGGGATAATAATGGTAAAGCGGTTTTTTTTCTATCGGATCTAAAGAGATAGAAGTGAATTTGTCATAAGTTAAAGGGATAAGTTTATTGTCTATGTTTTTTCTTATGTGGCAGTTTCCGACTTTGCCTTCGGATATTATGCAATACCAAGGGCAGAGGTTGCATTTCAATTGTCCTTTTTCTTTGTTATAAACTTCGTAATATAAGGCTTCTTTCATTTAAATCCTCCGGATTTAATGATTACCCGCCACGGCGGGCAGGCACAGATTTTGAAAGTCGATTACACAGATTAAAAACACTGTCTTTGACAATCACGCATTGGGAATGGCGCAGTTATCTTGTTTCCTCACCTATCCAGTTGAGGTAGTCAAGGTTGCCGTCTGTTATAGGTAAAAATATTATTTCCGGGACTTCATAAGTATGTATCGATTTTATTTTTTGGATTAGTTTTTTTGATAGTGAAGTTTTTGTTTTCATTATTAAAAGCAATTCGTTGGATTTTTCTATTTTTCCTTTCCACCAGTAAATAGATTCAAGTTTGTTTACAATATTTACACAGGCAACCAATTTTTCTTTTAATACTGAATCTGCAATTTTTTTTGCTTCTTTTTTGTTTGGGACTGTTACAAAGACTACAGAGTATTTCATGTAAGTTTCCTTTTTGAAGTCATTCTGAGTCACAGACGAAGAATCTTGTTTAATGTGTCTTAAGTCTAGATCCTTCACCTTCGGTTCAGGATGACGTCAAAGACGAGATTGCCACGGCGATGTATTTTCCCGCTTTGCGGGATTGTGTTCTCGCTCGTTTCAGTAGAGCCGAGCTCCGAGCACTAACGCAATGACAGCTCAAGTTCCAACCCCCCGCCTACGTTCTTGTAAACTGCGGCGAGGTTTACAACGGGGTTGGGAATCGGCACAGTTTGCTATTATAGGGCACTTTTTACAGTCGGGTTTATTTTTGCAATGTTTTTTTGCAAGTTCAACTATTAACGCATGATATTCTTTATATATTCCTACATTTTTCGGAAGATTGTTTTGAAAGAAGTTTTGGATTTCATCGTAATCTTCGCTTTTAAAAATTGCAAGCCGGTTTATTATTCTTTTGGTATAGGCATCAACTACAAAATAAGGTTTTTCCAATGCATATAAGAGAATGGAGTCAGCTGTTTCGGGTCCTACTCCGTTTAAGGAAAGCAGTTCAGAACGTTCAATGTTGTTAAGTGTTTTAAATGCTAGGATTGTTTTTGCGAAGTTTTTAAGACGGGTTGCTTTTTGTTTATAGAAGCCGGATGGTTTTATTAGTGTTTGGAGTTTTTTTAAGTTTATTTTTGAGATGTGTTCTATGTTTAATTTTTTTTCTTTTCTTAGATTTGAAAGTGCTTTTTCAACGTTGTTCCATGCGGTATTCTGGGTTAGTATAGCGCCGGTCATTATCTCAAATTTTTCGTTATCTGTAAAACGCTTTTTTTTAGGATTGTATATTCCGCCGATTGGCCACCAGCCCTGTGGACCAAAGTGTTTTAAAAGTTTTTTGTAAATCTGGTAAGGCAGTTTATTTGTCACGACATCAATAGAACCATTATGGCTTTTTGTATGTGCAGCCGGTTTTCCGCCTGGTCAAAGACAATGGAGTTTTCGCCTTCGATGACATCGTCTGTTACCTCTTCGCCTCTATGTGCCGGAAGACAATGCATTATAAGGCAGTCCGGTTTTGCTTTTGAAAGTAAAGCTTTATTTATTTGATAACCTTTAAAAGCATTTAACCGTTTTTCCCTTTCTGCTTCCTGGCCCATTGATATCCAAACATCGGTATATGCAATGTCTGCATTTTTGATGTCTTCAATTTTATTTGAAAGTGAGATGGTAGCACCGGTTTTTACGGATATGTCTAATGAATTCTGATATATTTTTTTGTTCGGTTCGTAACCTTGCGGTGTTATTACGGTTAGGTTCATTCCAAGTTTGGCACATAAGAGCATTAAAGAGTTTACAATATTGTTTCCATCACCTACAAAAACAACTTTGAGATTTTTTAAGTCGCTTATTCTTAGATTGGATAGGGACGAGGTTTCCAATTTTTTCTCGATTATTGTATAAATGTCGCCAAGAATCTGGCAAGGATGTTCTAAATCGGTTAAGCCGTTGATTACGGGTATTGTCGAATATTTAGCAAATTCCAGGACATCTTTATGGTCAAAGGTTCTTATCATTATGCCATGAACATATCTTGAAAGTATTCTTGCTGTATCGGCAATGGTTTCACCCCTTCCCATTTGCAGTTCTTTGCCTCTTAGAAATATTGCAGAGCCGCCAAGCTGGAATATGCCGGTTTCAAATGAAACCCTGGTTCTTGTTGAAGGTTTTGCAAATATCATTGCTAGGGTTTTAAAAGATAAAGGTGTGTATTCTTTCCCTTCTTTCTGGAATTTTTTTAGTTTAAAGGTAGTTTTTAATATATCTGTTATATCAGATATGTCTAAGTCAGAGATGGAAATTAGATGTTTAGTTTTCATTTTAGAAACGATCCTTCGACTTGGTTCGATATTATTTGTTTGCCACTACCAATGCGGGTTTGAAAGTCCATGTCTTTCACAAACCCGCATTGTGAAAGGCAATAATCTATTTACGTCAAAGACGAGATCCTTCACTTCGTTCAGGATGACAAATTAATACTTTTCAACAAGCACATTATACCAAAAACAGTATTTATATTCAATGAAAAAGGGTGATTAAATATTTTCGTAAAGATCGTTGCCTTTAATGTCATTTATAACAATTAACGGCATATTTTCTACTTCCAATTTATAAATTGCTTCACAACCTAAGTCAGAAAAAGCAATGATTTCTGCTTTTTTTACGCATTTTGAAAGTAACGCTCCAATTCCGCCGGTTGCAGCAAAGTAAATACCTTTATATTTTTTCATAGCGTCAATTACTTCTTTTGAGCGTTTACCTTTGCCTATAGTTGCTTTAAGGCCTTGTTTCAAGAGTTCAGATGTGTATTTGTCCATTCTGTAAGAGGAAGTTGGTCCGCAACTTCCGATGACTTGTCCGGGCTTTGCGGGTGTTGGACCGGTATAGTAGATAACGGAACCTTTTATTTCGAATGGCAACTTTTTTAAGTTTGATATCAATCGTTTATGCGCGGCATCACGTGCGGTATATATTATTCCGCTAAGCAAAACCTCATCACCGGATTTTAGTGTTTTAATTATTTTTTCAGTTAATGGTGTTTGTATTCTTTTCATAAACTTCGATTACACAGATTACTAAAGACGATTACACAGATACGTCAGAAGCGGGATTGCCACGGCCTTGTGCGCCCTGCCTACCGGCAGGCAGGCTCGCAATGGTATAATGGAAAAGCAAGCTTCCTTCCGAGGAGGTCATAAAGTAGC
>MGVS01000054.1 GCA_001800605.1 Elusimicrobia bacterium RIFOXYD2_FULL_34_15 | reverse complement strand
TTGCTGTCTAAGGCACAGTACAAATTACCTACCATTATTGTAGTTACTAGTAACGTCAACGCCATTAGTACGGACAACATTTTGCTTTTCATGTTCTACCTCCGCGTAGCGCCCTGCCTGCCGGTAGGCAGGCTCGCCATTTTTTCAGTGGCGGGCATTATACGTCAATTTAAAATGCAAAGTTAAAAATTAAAAATTGTGTTTTTTTTAATCTACAATCTTTCTATCTTCTATCTATCCGCCACTTCCGCCACTGAAACTTTCTTGCCCACCAACGATTCAGTGGTGGGGGCGGACAAGAAGTCGTTGGCGGATTGTTTTTTACACTAAAGTGTAAAAAACAAAAAAACCAAGTCACCATAAGTGTTTGTGATTGCTTTTCCCTCACTTTGTTCGGGATCGCAATGACACACCTTCGGCAACCTGGCTGGCTTTATTAACTACAGGTTATTATAGATTCAATTAAAAGTTAAAAGTCAAAATTAAAATTAAGTCTTTATTTACATTTTAACTTTTTATTTTAACTTGTATTTTCAATTTGTCGGTAACCTGTTAGCTATTTTAACGGCAAGTATAAATTAAAAGTTATAATTTAAAATTTAAATCTTTTTCTTGATTTGCCTCTATTTTAACTTTCTATTTTAACTTTTAACTTGCCTTTTTTTAGCCCCACGGTTTTGCGTACACACCCTGATTTCTCAGGGGTAGCCTTTTCGGGTCTTACTATTATTATAATTAATATTTGCTCTATTATAAATGTGTTGTATTTGAAAGAACTGTATAACTACAATTAAAAATGCAAAAACTTGTTCTGCGCGAAGTCGAAGAATGTAAAATTAAAAATTATTGTTAAAATCTTATTTT
The DNA here is from genome assembly GCA_001800605.1 of Elusimicrobia bacterium RIFOXYD2_FULL_34_15. Taxonomy (GTDB): domain Bacteria; phylum Elusimicrobiota; class UBA8919; order UBA8919; family UBA8919; genus UBA9627. Next base: position 4,941 of record MGVS01000054.1, on the reverse strand, counting down.
ATAATTGCCTCTGCTAAACTAATCCTCAATTTTTCATTTTTAATTTGAAATTTTTAATTGCCTCTCACTTATAGAGACGATTTGCATTAAAAATTTGTTCCATTTTTCTTATCGTAAATAAATATTTATATTTTAGTATACTTCACTCCAATTTAGGATAAACTTTAAGAAATGTTTTCTGAGATTTAATTGCCGTTTTTTCAAGGAATGATTTTATTTCTGATAGTCAGGCGAGCACTTTATTGTCTTTTCTCATAATTCTTTTGCTATGTTCTTTTTTCCAAGAGCATAATATATCCTTTTTATCTTTACCGGAATTTTATTATTTGATTATTGATACTCGTTCCATATTTCCACCGGAAGATATTGCTTTTACCTGTTTCTTACTTTTTTTCCAGCTGATTGACACAGGATTAATCATTAAAAATTTCTGTATTACCGCGCCATAATCTATCTGAACCTCTGACAACCTTAACCCTATCCCAAAACTATAGTTTCCGACAAAATCATAACCTATTTTATAACCGGCTCTTAAGTAGAGCAAATCTCTAACACTACACTCCATCCCAAAGTTTTTTCTTAAATCATTATCATTTGGTTTAACAATATCTGCTGATAATGTAAATTTATAACCTTTTAACGGTTGAAATCTATACGCGGTACCGAAACGAATAGTTTTAGGTAACGGATCTTTCTCTTCCATTTTAGTATACTTTATTGCTGTTCCTACATTTTGCAGAACAGCACCTATACTAAAACCTTTTACCGGTGTATTGTATAAACCACCCATATCAAAACAAAATGAATTCGCTTTATAATATCCATTTTTTAATTCTGATATATAAGTTTTAAAATTCGTTCCTAAAGATAAATCTTTCGTTAATTTCCTTGCAAATCCTAATGTATATAGATAATCCTGCTGAACATTGAATGTTGCTAAATTACCTTGCTCGTCTTCGTATGAAATTTTCCCGGCATCATATACAAATAAACTCCCTGCTAAAGTACCGATTTTTTTTAAAGATTGACCATAACCAATAAGACCATAACTAAAATCAACTGTTTGATCTTTATAATAAATAGCACTAAACTCTTTGTTTATTTTTACCAATCCGGCAGGATTATAATGAAGGGCATATATGTCGTCGGCAACCGCAACGAAAGCTTCTCCCATTGCCGGCGCACGGGCTCCTACAAACTGTTTAAGTAAAACTCCGCCGCTAGTTCCGGCTGAACCATAAAACGGAGAAATAAAAGCAGTAATATACATTAAAATAAAACAACTTTTTTTCATTATTTTTTTACAATTATATAAACACAAAAGAGGATATAATATTATATCCTTTTGACGCACTTTGCATATTTATATTTTTTCCAAAATAAAAATATATTATTTTACAACTAATATTTTCTTGCTCGATGTATAGCTGCCTGCTCTTAATCTTGCTATATAAACTCCGCTTGCTATTACTTCATCGTCAAAGTTCTTCCCTTCCCAAACCGACTGATATGTACCCGCAGGCATATCTTGATCTACCAATGTTTTAATAAGCTCTCCTGTAGCATTGAAAATCTGTACTGTTACATGTATATATTCACCAATTTTCACTGCCTTATTACCGACGGTATAATTTATACTTGATTTACCGCCTTTAATAGGATTAAGTATGGTTTCTCGCGGGGAGATTTCAGTAGTCACGCCAACATCTGTAGTTGTAGTTGTCACTGTACTTATTGTCGCAAAATAATTAAATACTTTAACTGTGATTTCTTTATATACTATTTGATCTAATATATCTGTTATTGACGCCTTGATTGTATGGTTACCATTTGAATATTTTGTCGTATCCCATACCCAATTAATTGTTCCTGTAGTTGCAGTATAATACTTAATATTACCGTCTACGTAAAAATAAACTTGTTTAACACCTTCATCAGCCGATGCATTAACATTAAAATTTACCGCGCCGGAAACTGTTGCTCCGTCCGTAGGATTTATAATTGTTATCGTAGGTGCTATCGGGGCAGGAAAATATGTATTATATAGTGTTAATATTTCCGTTGCATTAAGGGCATTGTTGTATATTTTTACTTCGTCAATAATACCCTTCATTAACAATTGACCGTTATTTGATACTCCTAATTGTAAATTAGTATTGCTTACATGTATTGGGGTACCCGGCGAAGTAAAAGTAAACGGTAAATATGTACCTTTATATTCTATTCCGTTTATATAAACTCTCATTGTTTTTCCGTCGCTGGTTGCAGCTATATGATACCAAGTATTTATTTCAAAACAATCACTGCCAGTAACTTTTGATATCCATTCCGTACCATTTGGAGATATACCAAATTCCACTCCGTCAACATCACTATCTCGCCTTAATGCCCAGCCATAATCTCCCGGGGCGCCGTGCTTACTTGCTATAGTAAAAAAAGCGTTATCTGCTGATGTAAATACCCATGCGCATACTGTAATACTGCTTGTTATATTTAAAATTGGATTACTCCCACAATCTACATAATCGTTAACACCGTCAAATTCCAAGGCACTATCGCCTACTTTGCCGGTTACCCATGTAGGACTGTTAGTCAGTGTTCCGGTGTTATTATTACCTGATGAATCCGCTGTTGTTGTTCCACTACCTTCTTCAAATTTCCATTCAGCTACTAATGCTGCATTTAAAGAAGCAGGTAAAAGATATAAGATAAAAAGTAATAAAATAGTTTTTTTTCGCATTGTTATTCCCCTGGTGAGACCGTTGAAAAAGTTATCAACGGTCTCGATTACACAGATCTTGAAAGGCAATTACACAGATACTACTATTGTGCCTTAATCTGTGTAATCTTATCTTCCTTCGACTTCGCTCAGGATGGTGAGCCTGTCGAACCATTAATCAGTGTAATCAGAGATTGTTGCCTGCCTACCGTCAGGCAGGGATTTTACAACAATCTCAAAGCACCGTAAATGGTATCTTTATCTTTTTTATAGAAAATCTTTCCTGAAATATCGCCTTTGCCTGCCAATTACCATGTTGAACACCTTTAACATACACCGCTACTATATTTTCACCTTTATCCAAACTGCCGTGTAATATCAATTCTTCTTTGTCGTCTATTTGGCCATTTTTAACATATCTTATCCCGTTTGATAACTCTATTTTAATTGTTATATTATCTATGTTTTCTTTTGCGTCAATACGAAATCTTATTACCCCGTTTTGATTAACGTTAATAATATTGGATGCTATTGTGTCTATTGACATTTTTTTATCCATATTGTATCTATAATAATTTATAAACGGCATAACAACTATTATAGCAAATACAAAACTAACTAACGCAAATCTAAATTTTGGAGATAATATATACTTTCCTATTTTTTTTATTTTTGGCTGATGAATTTCGAAATTGGCCCTACCCAGATTATGATGTATTTCCTGAAGATAAATCGGAGGTATTGATTTAATTTCACGATTCTTCGTTGCCAATGATATTTTTTCAACTAATTTTAGTTCGTTTGCACAATTTTCACACCGGTTAACATGTTCCTTAAAATATTCCATTTCTTTTGCAGAAAGCTGATTATCATAATAAAGCGATAGCTTCTTTTTAATCCTATTACAGGTTATTTTTTTAAATATATCCATATTTTTCCACCTTTTATCCGCCTATAAGCTATCCGCTTTACCTCTCTACCTCTCTACCTTTTTACCCTTCTACTTGTCTCTATACCTTCTCACTATACAAGACGACTAATCCTTGTAAAATGTTCCGGAAATCTTTATTTTCTTCCTAAGCATGTATCTCCCACGATTTAATCTTGATTTCACCGTACCAATAGAACATTTATTTATCTCTGCTATTTCGCTATAAGAAAACCCCTGCATATCACACATTACTATAACCAGTCGATACTTAGGCGGTATTTTCAGCAGCACATCATCCACTTGTTTTTTTAAATAAGATTTTTCCGCATCTTCCAAAGGACTGCTATTATCAGATATAAACCATTCTATCGAATCCAAAGAATCGGTTAATGAAAGATTTTTTTTATAACTTTTTTTACAATCGTCTAAAAAAGTATTGTGTGCTATCTGCCACAACCATCTTGAAAATGAGGAGTCGCCCCTAAAACTCTTCAATGATTTGAATACTTTTAACATTATTTCCTGTAAAAGATCTTTGGCATCAAATTCATTCCCAGATAAATAATATGCGATATTATAAATTTTTGTCTGATAATTTGAGAGAAGCTGTTCAAAAGCAGAAACATCTCCGCCTATCGCTTTTTCGATGAGAATATTTTCTTCCATTTTCTATTTTCCCGCTTCACCCCGTAAAGTAATGTTCCTAATAATAAAGACGATTTTAACTATATCCTTGTTCCGTTTATATTTCAACATAATAATTCAATTAAGTCAAGATTTTTTTATCTTTAAATTATTTAAATATAATACAAAAGGAGATATCGTAAAATATCCCCTTTTATAAAAACTGTTCTACTGTTATTTAGTTCTATTGTTCTGAAGTCATTCTGAACGACTGAAAGGAGTGAAGAATCTCGACTTTAATTAGAGATACTTCACTTCGTTCAGTATGACACCTATTTTTTATATTTTACCTAATTATAGCCAGTTTCCCTTTTTTGGTTTGTCCGTTATTATTCGTTATCATGTATATATATACTCCGCTAGCTATCTCTTTGTTCTTTGTGTTTACTACATCCCATGACAACTCACCCGTCGGCGTATCTTTATCTTCTTCATATACTATCTCTCCTGCTGTGTTGAATACCTTTACCTTTGTATGGCTGGTCAAATTGGCAAAGATTATCTTCGTATGACCAAGACTCGGCTTAAACGGATTCGGATATACATGCGCTACGCTTAAGTCACTTTGTAATGTCGCAAATACCGCATAGTATGATAAATGGTTGGT
>MGVS01000053.1 GCA_001800605.1 Elusimicrobia bacterium RIFOXYD2_FULL_34_15 | reverse complement strand
AAGTCCAAAAAGTATTTATAAATACCATAAAAGAGCAGAAGTCCATATTGAAAAATAAACGGTGTGATTGTTTGCTTTTTACTGTCAGCAATTGGAGATGCACAGGAAGAAGGTTCACAGCGTAGAGGACAGAATAGTAAGTTTTCATCGCCCGCACGTAAGGACTATAGTGCGAGGGAAAAGCGGTAAAGAAGTGGAGTTTGTTCCGAAGGCGAGCGTAAGTTTGGTTGACGGCTATTTATTATTGGATAAGTTTTCAGATGTTCAGATAACACATTTTTTACGGGAATAACATCGGATTTAAAACGAAGATTAGAAGAACACAACATAGGTATTGGGACGAGATATTGTAAATATGCGTTTCCGGCTATGATAGTTGTAGTAGCGATTTGTAATCTTTATTTATATTTGAGATATTTTTGATGTAAAAACATAATAAAAAAGTATGGAAAAAAGATTTGAACTCAAAATTGATTTATCTTATAAGACTAAATTACTCCTGTCAATATTAACAGTAAGTGCTATTATGCTTATAATATTGACGTTAAGTCAAATTACTTTTTTAAGAAATACTCTTATAGAAAGAACATTAATCAGAGTAAAAACTGTAGAAGCACTTTTGAACGAAATTGTTTTGGATAACATAATAGAGAAAGATATAAATAGCATAAAAAAATCAATAGTTCTTATTACAAGGCAACCATTCATTGAATTTATTTCTATCATTGATAATAACGATAAGATAATCCTTTCATCCAATAATTCGTTGGAAAATAGAATCAATCCAAATAAAGACAGTAAAGATATTAGAGAAGTTGAAAAAATATTTATCAAATCGTTTCCATTAGAAAAAGACAAAAAAAGATATGGATATGTCCAAGTCGGTTTTTCATTGCAAAAGCTAACTAAAGATATAGAAACAGCAACTTACCGGTCATTTGGTATAAGCATTGTGGCCATTTTATTGATTATTGGTGTTGCATGGATAATTTCAGATAAACTTTTAAATCCGTTAAGAGAAATGAAAAATATCTCGGATATAATTGCAAAAGGGGACTTCTCTAAACGATTGAATATTAAGACGAAAGATATTATAGGAGAACTGGGAATTTCTTTGAATAGCATGGCCGAACAGCTTTACGATTTAACCAATAATCTTAACAGAAAAATAAAAGAAGCAACACTGGAATTGGAAGAATCAAATAAGAAATTAAAAGAACTAGACAATCTTAAATCAGAATTCGTTTCACTGGTGTCACATGAATTAAGGACGCCTTTAACGGCAATTATTGGGTTTGCTAAAGCCAATAGAACTTTAGACCTGACTGAAAAACAAAAGAGAAAGTATCTTTTGATTATAGAGAATGAGGGTAAACGTTTGGCAAAGATAATTGAAGATTTTCTTGATATTTCCAAGATTGAATCAGGTAAGTTTGTATTAGATATTACCGATATAGATGTACCAGAATTGATAAGTGAGATAATAAATTCAATTAAAATCCCGGAAAATATTAAAATTAATGTGGAACTTTCAAAAAATTTCCCAAAATTGTATGCAGACAGAAACAGATTAAAACAGGTAATAATAAACATTATCGGAAATGCTTTAAAATATACTCTGTCAGGTGGAAAAATTACCATATGCGGAGAATATACCGATGAAGATATTATAATTAGTATAAAAGATGATGGTCCGGGGATAAAAAAAGAAGAACTTGAAAAAATATTTAATAAATTCTATAGAGGTAATGATGATGTGTCTTCTGAAAATGAAGGGAGTGGATTAGGACTGTCCATATCAAAAGGCATAATTGAAATGCATAAAGGGAATATTTGGGCAGAATCTGAATTCGGAAAAGGAAGTAAGTTTATTTTTTCACTGCCAAGAGAATGAAAAAAATACGAAGCGAAGCGGAGTCCCGTTCAATGGGAAATAAGAAAATTTTGGTAATTGAAGATCAGAAATCCATAGTTGAACTCTTAAAATTGAATTTGACTATAAATGGCTATGATGTTATTATTGCAAGAGATGGAGAGGAAGGAGTTAAAAAAGTTTTTGATAAATATCCGGATTTAATAATTCTTGATATTAAATTGCCTAAATCAGATGGGTTTCAGGTTTGCCAGCAACTGAAAAATAATATTCAAACAAAACATATTCCTATTATATTTCTTTCTGCTTTTACGCAGAAAACGATTGTAGAAAAAGGGAAAGAAGTTGGAGGAGATTTTTTTGTTCAAAAACCGTTTGATGCTATAGAATTAATAAAAATAATAAAAAAATTGTTATAAACGGATAATATATATCTCTTACTGTTCTTTTAGTATATAACCATATCCTTTAACGGTTTCTATATGATTTCCGCGTTTACCAAGTTTTTTTCGTAGTTTTTGGACTGTAATTTCGATAGTTCTTGAAGTTCTAAAATATTCCCCACCCCATACATATTCAGACAAAAAATCCTTGTTCAAAAGTTTATTTTTCTTTTCCAAAAATACTTTCAACAATTCAAACTCCTTAGGACAAAGTTTTATCTGTTTTCCGTCCACGTTACATTCGTGACTGGCAATATCAAGTATGATCCCTTTTGCTTTAAGAGTTTTTGATGAGGTCTCTTCTATCTTTTTTGTTCTACGAAGAATTGCCTCTACCCGTGCAGCCAATTCCTCAATATCAAACGGTTTTATTAAATAATCATCTCCGCCAATTTTAAGTCCCAATATTTTATCAGACATTGTTCCCATAGCAGTAAGAAAAAGTATCGGAATATTCTTTGTTCTATCGTATGAACGGATTTCTCTGCAAAAATCTATTCCGTCCCCATCAGGTAATTTTCTATCAAGGATTATTATATCCGGCAAGAATTGGGAAAGTTCTTCTCTTGCCTTCATTAAATTGATGGCAATATGCACATTGCATTTTTTATTTTCCAAACTAGTTTCTATTAAATCTTTTGTGTTTATATTATCTTCAACCAATAGAATTTTAGGTCTGTACATAACGAAATTATATCAAATTTTATGAATTTTATCAATTTTAATTATTTGCATAAAATTTGCATACCAGTGGTGGCAAAATTTGCATTGTTACTTTATAATTATTATATAGGAGTGAGATTATATAAGAATGAATTATGTTAAAAAGACAATTTTAGTTACATCTGCCGACTCTAATATAGCCGAATTGTTGAGAATAAATTTTACGCAAAATGGGTATAAAGTTATAGTTGCATATGACGGAGAATCAGCATATAAAAAGATAATTGAGCAAAACCCAGGACTTGTTATTATAGATATTTTGATACAAAAAATGAATATTTTAATTTCTTACTTGAAGGCAAAAGATGAAAGAGAAGACAGATCTGTTCCGATACTTGTTGTTATTGGTGATTCTGAAATGAAACAATTGTTCAATAAAACAAAAGTACCAGTTTGGGTCAACAAACCATTTGATGCAGAAGTGGTATTAAAAAAAGTTAAAGAGATATTCTCCTGTGATTAAAAAATGAATAATTCCAAATTATTTCCGCTGTCATTTTTCTTTATATTTGGTATGTCCAATTTATTCGGGAGCATAAATGTTCTTTTAGATAAAAATACTTTCTATCAAGGTGATACGATAAAAATTATCATTAAAGATATAGATAAAAATACTAAAGTGTTTTGTTCATTTAATAAAAAAAAATATCCAGCATTTGTATGCAAACGGAATAAAAAGAGAATTTTGGTGGGTGTTTCAAGTGATGTAAAACCAGGTGAATATCTTTTAATTGTAAAAGTTAAAAAAATCTTTTTCTCTAAAGAATGGAAAAGTATTATAAATATAAAGGGAAATAAATTCCCTACTGAAAAGATTAACTTTTCAAATGAGAAAAAAGTATTAATTGAAAAAGCAAGTAGAATAAAAGATGATAGCATAGTAATTGATTCTTTAAAAACTATTACAGAAAAACAATACTGGGAAGGAAAATTCATTTTACCTGCAAAAGGAAAAATAACAACTTCTTATGGAACACGTAGGAAGAATAAAGAAAACGCAAGTGTAGGAATACACAGGGGAATTGATATATCATCTTCATATGGTGATAGTGTAGTTGCACCTAACAACGGGCTTATTCTTTTAACTGGTGAGTTCATTCTTTACGGAAAAATGATTATAATTGACCATGGGAACGGTGTTTGTACATTATACCTTCATCTTGATTCGATAGACGTGAAAGAAGGTGAATATGTAAAAAAAGGAATAAAGATAGGTAGGATGGGATCTACAGGTCTTTCAACAGGTCCGCATTTACACTGGGGTCTATATGTTTTTGGAGATAGTGTAGCCCCTCTCGTCTGGACACAAACAGAGTTTTGATAATGATAGATAGTGTAAATATTAAAAAATATTAAAGTAAACGAGGATTTTATGAAGAAGAAAATCTTGGTTGTTGATGATGATGTAAATACAGTGAAATTATTAAAAGTTAATCTTGAAAAATGTGGTTATGATGTTGTAGCAGCATTTAATGGTAAAGACGGCTTGGAAAAATTCAAAACAGAAAAACCCGCTTTAATTATTGCTGATATTATGATGCCCGGAATGGATGGTTACCATTTTTGTTGGGATGTATTATTTGAAGATGGTTTGTATATTTCGCCTGTACCTAAAATTATAATGCTTACCGGAAGAGATAAAAAACTGGATAAAGGTATTTCGGAAAAAATCGGGGTCGATGCTTACATCACTAAACCGTTTGATATTAAGTTTTTGATTGAAAAGGTAAAGGAAATTTTGGGGGATAATATTAAAAATAAAAAAAAGAAAATAATCATAATTGATGACGACCCAAATATAGCAAATTTAGTTAGAACTAATTTGAATACTGAAAAATACGAGTGTATCAGTGCTTTAGACGGTGAAGAGGGACTAAGAAAAATTGAATCTGAAAAACCTGATCTTATTGTATTGGATTTAATTATGCCGAAGAAAACCGGATACGAAGTATGCTCGGAAGTAAAAACCAATCTGTCTACTGCAAAAATTCCCGTTATAATGCTTACGATTAAAAAAGAACACAGAGAAAGATATATCGGGACCATTTTTCTTAAAGCAGATGAATATATTCCCAAACCATTTGATATAAAAGATTTGGTAAAAAAAATAGAGAAACTTATTGTTGATTAAAATTATATAAAGAAAAAAAGCCGACATTAAAAGCAGTTTTACTGTACACGAATAGACATCCTATAAAGAGTCAAGTGAAAAATGATTAACAAGCATAGTAGTTGCGTCCTTCATAAACAGGCTCTTTGAAAAATATTTTAGAATAAGTTTTTTGAGACT
>MGVS01000052.1:7094-48695 GCA_001800605.1 Elusimicrobia bacterium RIFOXYD2_FULL_34_15 | reverse complement strand
ATGCCCTCCTGGTTACAGGCATTATACCATAGCTATTTCAGGACATTTCTACTTTGGTCATACAAGACATTATCATTTTGGCGGGACAGACCTAAAATAGTAAATTAAGTACATGGTTGAGAGTTCATAGAAAATGCCTTGCACTATAGCACAATCCCACCATCCCGCTATCGCACTGCTTTTTATTAATTAGAATGTTATGGTAAGTGCTGCGGAGATTTCTAAAGTGTAGTAATCATCTTCTTTTCTGTTACGGTTTTTAAAAAGCGATCCTGATGAGCCAAGGTCTACCCTGAGATTATCTGAAATCGTATAGTCCCCGCTTAGAGATAGCGAATAGGTATCAGTATTATTGTTTGCTTCACGTCTATCTATATTTCTTGCATATTTTATGTTAGTAGTAGTTGTTAGTCTGTTTTTTAGATCTAATATTGTAGATGTAAATGGTATTTTCCAGGTAATCGGCTTTGATACATCATAATTAATTCCCATTGAAAAAGCATGATTCACAGCATCTTGTAATATTGTTGGTGTACCATCTACAGAAAAATCTTTTTTCCAGTCATACCTTGGAGTAAACCTAAGGTCATTTATTCTATAACCCACCTGAAATGCCGCACTTTGCGATTTTGCATCGCCTGTAACTTTATCTTGTAGAACAGCTTTATTGAAATCTGTAGAAACACTATATGAGGTAAAACAGTCGAATTTTTTTATAATATTAAACCTGTAATCATAAGAATTTGAAATCGAACGTGATAATTTAGTTTCTTCACCAAAAGAAAAATCACTATTTGTTCTTTTAGTATATCTTAAATTTGCCTGGGTATCAGAAATCACTTTTTCAATAAATAATATTTTTTCAGTTTCTGTTATTCCGGCAGAAACATCAGGCCAGTTTCTTGTTATTGAACGGCTTCTTGTACCTGTTACTTCACTATTTCTGTCAGTTTTTGAAAAGGCTGACGATGTATTGATTGTACTTATAGGTGATAATCTTCCGCCAAAGTTAATAAATTCAAAAGGCAGCCATCTGGCATTTACCCTATAGGTATCAGATATAGTCAATGACTTTCTTTTTGCCTCAAAATTATTCAACGATAAGGATTTTCTAATCCAAAGTTTATTATAAATATATGATTGTTTTCTAACATTTTCATACGAATCCCCATCAGAAATTTCATACGATGAATTTAATGAAAGAGAGTTAATAGGTTTAAAATCTATTATATCTTTTGGTGTCAATGCAATTGATACATTTCCTCCCGAAGTTCTTTCTATATTTTTTGTTTTAGCTTCAATTTGACCTGTTGCAGGACCTGTAAGCTGAGATGTTGAAGAGCTCAAGTTGTAAGATTGGTTAATTGTTGTATTGTAAGATGCTGACGGCTGAAACCACGGGAACACACTGAATGATGTTGATAAAGACGCTGACTGTGCATCACTTTTTGGATAGTCAGTATCTTCTTCAATCGATAATCGTTTTTTTTCTCTTATTACTGTAAATTTATAGTTTGGTACAAGGGAAAGATTTGAAAATTGTTGTATGCCAAACCAAGAATCAGTCCATCCTAATGGTGTGAAAGATGTTTGCCCTGAATATTCATTAGTATATGTCAATAATTCCCAGTCTGTTGTTTTTTGCAATAAATCCCTGAAATTAGAAAACTTTTCCCGAGTTTTTCCTCTGTATGCATCAGTTCTTGAAATCGATCCGGATATATTGTTCGGGGTTATGTAAAGTTTTATTGGATTAACATAATCAATAGTCCCGTTAAATGTATTGGTTTCATCACGCTGTGATATACTATTTGAATCTGTTATCGATTTTGAATAAGATCCGCCCACCCTGGGTAATAAGGGGATTGTAACTGATGTTGAAGCGTTACCTGAGACTGAAACAACCTTTCCCTGAGATAGAATAGAAACTAAATTTGGATCTCCTGTCTGAAAAGATGAAGGTGTTGTTGTTAATGTTTTTGAAACTGAAGTATTAAGAGGGACGGAAATCCAGCTAAGAAAAGAAGGTTTCAGAACCCAAATCTGGGGCATATTAAAATAAGCAGACATTTCTTCATTATCCTGGTTTGATATTTGAGTCGTAAGTGTCTGGAAATCACGGTTAACAAATTTGTATCTTCCGCCAAAAGTTGTCCAGTCCGGAATGGTAAAATCTACATTTTCCCTGGTTGCAAATCCTGTTATTTGCCAGGACCGATCTAAAAATATTTCATCCAGCCAAATTTCACCGTCTTTGATTTGAAATGCGGTATCGTTCCGGACAAGAATTTTTATTTGTGATATATTAGTAAGCGAAGGATTACCAACGATGCTAATAATTCCTTCGTCACTTGTGATGGTATCAGGTTTTGAATCCTTGTTTATATCAACTAATCTTAAGGTTATTTTTTTCCAACCTATCCAATTAGGTATTATTCTATGCTCATAATATGCCGAATCTGCACCAAATTGTATTGCAAATGTAGCACCCTTAGCCTCATTCCCCCATAAAAAATATGTAAGTTCTTTATGTTTGGAATAATCTGCAGAATTAGAGAAAACGACCTTAGTAGTGCCGGTAGAACCACTGTCAAGAGTATATCTTAAAGCTAATGCTTGCTCTTTTTTTTGGTCTAAATCAATTGCTCCTAGATTATACAAATCTTTATAAACTGACGGAAATTGTGCATACAACGGAACATAACCCGTGTTGTCAATATTGTTTATACCGGTTGCTGTCATCTCGCCAGTACCAAAAATTGTAGGTTTTTCCCATTTATTTCCCACAAAAGACAATTGCGTAAATTCAATATTTCTAAGTATAGTATCACCAAAGTTTGATTTGATAGTCAATCTTATTTGTTTCACAGTCTCCCAAGTTGTAACATCTCCAAGCGGTACTATGAAATGTTTCCAACCAGTCCAGGAAATGCTGTTATAAACTATACCTGATTCATCTTTAAATCCTATAGAACCATCTGAATTAGTAAAATTTGATATATCAAAATTACCTGATATATTATCATTTCTTCTTAATACTCCATCGCCATCAAGGTCTTCTGTATCTATTTTGCCGTTGTTTGCTCCTATTATAGTTATTTGACCGTCGGGATGGTGAAAAAGAATTCCGATGTCTTCACCCGGATTTAAAATACCATCTGAATTTTTATCTTCACTTTCAAGTATTCCGTCATTATCTGAATCTTCATTTAAAGAACCGGCTGCTATATTAATATTATTGCCTGAATTATCGCCGTACATCCAGAAATCAAGAAATAGCTTTTTGGTATAATCAACACCTATTTTTGATATTGGAAAAATAAGAGATGCTTCTTTACCGGCATTAAGTTTATAATTAATACTCAACACTTGTTGTGTTGAATCACGCTCCCTTTCCGGAACGGAAGGATTTATATCACCATTTTTTACATCCATATTTCCCCATACAAATGAATCTTTTGTTGTCACATCAGATGTAGGATTAGATGATATTTTCCATGAATCCCTATCAGTAGGCATAATATCTGCCTGCTTTACACCTTCCATATTTTCAATTAGTGCGTTTCCGAACGTATTAAGATCTCTTGTGCTGCCCGCATACTCTCCGGATATAACCGGTTGTAAAGGTACATTGTTAAATGATGCTCTTGTATCTACCTCGTAAACCGAAATGCTCTCCGGGGTAGAACGCACATCGGGAGAAGTAAGCGGTTTTGCAGGAAAATTATATAAGAATGTAGAGCCTATAGATATATTATCAAACGGAGCGTATTCGCTGCGAACCCCAACTACCGTTTGGTCCATTTGTCCGCCAAAAGGTGCCCATTCATATGTTATTTCTATTAATGTTGAATCATTAATTTTTTCTTCATTCATAAATGTAATGAAACCGGAATCATAATCCATAAAATAATCCTGGTCCCTAATCAATGTCCTACCATCCATTAATATCTTCTCTGATTGCGGAATTATATTAGGTCTTACAAGATATGATTTTGTTCTATATCTATATTCTATATAAATTATAAAACTTCTTGTCGGGGAATTTGTATATACTGTTGAAGGAAAAGGCTCCACATCATTACCCTTGCCATCCGTAAACCTGAATGTTCCTGCTTCAAAATCCACTTCAACAAAACCAGGATATGCAACATTGGTAGTTCCAATGATAAGAACTTGCGTCCTGTTTAAATCTAAAACTCTGAAAATAAAGTTGCCCCTATTATCGTCGCGTACAATTTTAGTATGACCAATAGAATAATAGTTTTTTAATTCGTATGCCAGGGTCTCGTTTTCATCTTTTATCATTTTATATGTGCTTGAAGGATTGTCATCAATAACTCTTGTGCCGTCTTCTTTCTCATAATCAACTGCAATTATAAAATTCTGATTTATAGACTTCTTGAAAATAATAATACCTTTTTCATAGTCAATTGTATAATCACTTCCGGAATATAAAAGATCTGCCGTTATTGAAAAAGTAGAATTAGGCACACCAAATATTGATACGGTGATTGTAGAAGTAAGAATTGTATTATTAGTGGCAATTCTATCATCAATATAAATTTTTTCAGTACCCGGTTTTATAGGAAGGTGAGACGAATCTAAATTCAATCGGTAATATTTTCTTCTTAGATAAGAAGTATCGTTTATATCTCTTTTTTCAAAAGTTGTGGCTCCGCTAAAACGTTTTATTTCTGTTGTACCTTTTGTTCTTGAAAAAACACCGTATAAATTTGCTTTTCTGTACTTAAGCCTACCCATAGCACCAAAAGCTGCCTTATTATACGATACAAACTCTGTACCAGGTAACGAAAGTGTAATATCACCAAATGCTGCCTCCTGAACTAATTCTTCCGGATCACCCCTGTACATAATTGAAATATCTTTTTTATTTTCAACAGTATCATCATAATCAACATTTACAGTTATTTTTTTCTTAATTGTTCCCTTTACTCTAACCTGAAGCTGTTGATTTAACTCAAAACCGCTGGTGCCTAAATTTCTATTACTGGAAACATTATTTTCGTCTTTATGAAGATATTTCGTTACAGAATATTTCATTCCTATAAACTTTCTTCCTGAAATTCCTGATATCCCTGAAAAATCTGTAACCTCAAGCTTTGACTCATAGGGGAATTCTATACCCTCTGAAAGTATCGAACGCAGAGAAGGTCCGGAAGTTTTTGTCGCTGAACTTACTTGAAGAGATTCAGGTGCTGCAATTTTTATTTCCTCTTCTTTAAATGTCTTTTCTTCTTTTTCTTTCCTGATCTGTTGCCAATCATCAATATCAAAATCACCAGCACTAAAAGATTCTTCTGCAAATAATATGGATACAGATGCTAATAGAATTAAGGAAATTGATATAAAAATAAGGTATTTTTTCATTTAATTTAAACTAACTTTAAACACACAAATAATAAAAAGACCGAGTGTAATGCTACCAAAACTCGGACGTTAAGTCATTAAAAATTAAAATATTAAATTAAAATATGAGGTAAATAATTACCGCAATTTTCAATCACTAACTTTTAATTGTTATCGTTTCGGTAACATAGCAAAAACTAATATTCATAGTCTACAATAAATAATTAGTAAATAATAATAGCTTCTGACTTAAAACAATGAACTCTTAACTATGTTTATTACTGCCGCTTGTTACCAATACCACTCTTATATTTATAACTAAAAAACTTGTATTTGTCAAGGACTTTTTATATAATGAGATTGTTGAAAAACACAACAATCTCTGATTACACCGATTAAAAACAAGATTACACAGATTAAGGCACGACGATAGTATCTGTGTACTCAAGAGCGATTTAGTACTTTTTCAACGTTCTTATAATAACAATACCGTTTTTTTTATGAAAATAATTAATCGTTACTTAATAAAAGAATTTATTCCCAAATTTTTAACATCGCTCTTGGTATTTACATTTATCCTGCTTATGGACTTACTTTTTGACTTATCTGATTTACTGTTAAACAAAGGTGCCGGATTGATAAATACTATTAAGCTTTTTATTTACATTTTACCATCATTTTTTATGTTCACTATGCCGATGTCAATACTTTCCGGCACAATACTGCTCTTCTCCCGTTTGAGTGAAGATAATGAGATCTTAGCTATTCGCACATCCGGAATAAAGATACTAACAATTATTAAACCAATAATCACAATTTCACTTTTTTTATCATTAATAATGTTTTATTTTAATTCCTCTCTGATACCTATATTAAATTCAAAATTTAAAACACTTTATTACCAAATACTTTATAAAAATCCTATTATGCAATTTTCAGAGAAAAATTTTGTTCAGATACAAAACTATGATATTTATGTAAAAAAAATATCTAAAAATAATATATTAAAAAAAATTATTATTTATAAGTGGAAAGATGATCTTCCAACCATAACTACCGCAGAAAGAGCCGAGATGACTGTTGCAGAAGATAAAGGTATATTATTCCGTTTATATAATGGTAAAATATTGCAGGAAAATCCTAAAAAAAGCGGCGAATTTAATTTATGTAACTTTTCCGAAAACGAGATGTTTCTTGAAATAATTCAAAACACAGATTTCCTTGCCAATAGAGAAGGAGGAATGCGGGAATTAAAATCAAAAGAACTTTTAAATAAAGCTAGAACCGGTTCACCTGAATTTAAAAACTTCTATCTTACCGAATTTCACCTAAGAAACGTACTTGCTTCTGCCGGACTTATTTTTGTATTTGTTGCTGTTCCTCTCTCTATTTCTTTCACTAAAAAAAGAACTAAAAGTTTGGGTATTACAAATGTTATTATAATTATGTTTATATATTATATAATATTGGTCACTGGAACAACACTTGGAAAAAGAGGTGCAATCAATCCCATGATAGCTGTTTGGATCCCGAATATTATTGTTGGGTTTACCGGTATCCTATTGTTGTTAAATATTTCAAAAAAATGAAAATTGTAGATAAATATCTTTCAAAGACATTTTTAAAATCGCTGATTATGGCATCGATAGTTTTTTTAATTATTATTTGTATAACCTATATTTTCGACAGAATTAATGTTGTCTTTAAAAATAATGCTTCAATCTCCATTTTCCTTTTATCACTTTTCTACTCATTGCCCAACTGGATTTCACTTATATTTCCCGTAGCCGCATTGCTTGCAACACTTTTTTCTATAGGTGATTTAGCAAGAAATAATGAAATCACAGCATTAAGAACCTCAGGAATCAGTATTTTACGAATTTCAAAACCTATAATTATTGCCGGAATTGCTATAACTCTTTTCTTCATTTTTTTTAACGACTCATTTTTGGTCAAGTCAAATAAAAAATTCAATAAAATTTGGAATTACAAAATTACAAAACAGAAGGAACAACCCAACAAAGGATTTAATGTTGTTCAAATGGAAAAAGGCAGCATTTTCTCAGCAAAAATAATTGACGGTGATACACAGCGGATTACGGGTCTTATTATAATGAGATTGGATGAAGGAATGAATATAACTGAAAAAATAACTGCCAAAGAAGCTCATTGGAAAGATAATTCGCTCGAACTTCTAGATGCCTCAATAGGAAATTTCAACAATAATAGATTTGAAATAAAAAAATATCGTATAACGAAAATTACTTTTGAAAAAAAACCGTCAGAATTTATTAATGTAAAGAAAAATCCGGATGAAATGTCTTACAAGGAAATTTCAGTTTTGATTTCAAGATTAAAAAAATCAGGAATCCCCTCGCATCAGGAGACGGTGCATAAATATTCTAAATTTGCAAAACCTTTTGCAAATCTAATAATGATTTTTCTAGGAATCCCTTTTGCAATAAAAACAGCAAGAACCGCTAAAATATTTTCATTTACTATTTCAATTTTTACAGGATTTATCTATTGGGGCGCCGTATCGGTTGGATTTGCTTTGGGTATGAATAGAACACTGAGTCCTATTTTGGCTGCATGGATACCTAATGTTATTTTTTTAACCCTCGCTACTATATTGATTTACAGAACCGAAAAATAAAAAAGTTCATAGTTTTGAGCCTACCTACCGGCAGGCAGGTTCATAGTTCATGGTATTATATTTTTCTTAAACCAATTACTATGGACTCTTTTTATCTATGAACTTTGAACTATATACTTTGAACTGTTTAAACTATTGGCTGATTCTCTGAGCTATACTCTTACTAATATCTTTGAATTCTTCGATTGAATATGCTTTAGAATCTTCAGACTTTATTACCTTACCGGTGTCAACCTCAACTAGATTGACTGTTAAAAAATACGCATCATCCGTTTTCGACAATGAACCAATCAATATTTTTTTGACATTCACTATTTTGCCAATTACAACTGCACAGTCGGAAGTTGAGCACTCTGATTGCTGGAATAAAGCATCTGCTAAAATTTTATCCATATTATTCTTTTCGATTATATTAAAAGCACCAATGTTGACAAGTTCTGTTCTCAGAAAATCCGTAACAATGGATGCATCTGTGTGAGAAACACTTTTACCTTCAAAATCTACAACCGCAATTTTTTCCATAATATTTTCATATTCATATTTTTTTTCTTCTTCAAGTTTTGATAACTCCTGCTTTTGCCCTATCACTTTAGACCCTGCATGTTCAATACCCCCAAACTTCATTGTAAAAGAAACTTTATATATATTATTAATTGAATTGGGTTCAGACGCTAAATCAATATTATATTTTTCATACAATTTTAAACCCATGCCAAAAGTAAAACTGCGTCTATCTGGTAAGATTTTCAAACCACCCCTTAAAAAAAATCTATCACTCATAGAATATTCAGCACCTAAAGATTTGTAAAAATTACTTTCATCAATCAAATAGAAACCATCAATTACAGTAAGAAGTGAACTTTTAGTATCTATAGGTATAATGTATGAAAGACCACCCCTAATCAATGCCGGTAGCGTTTCCTTTTTACTTCTATATTTTAAAGAAGTTCCAAAATTCTGCGCAGCAAGCCCAAGCTTTAATCTTTTATTAGTTGTATTTTCTGCTATAATACCGGCATCAAAAGCTACTGCAGAAGAATTATAATTCTCTATAAGTTGTGAAGATAAATATTTTATATTATACCCCATGGAAATGTTTGATGCTGTATACATACTCCAGCCAAGCATAGCTAGAAAATCTGATTGAGAAAGAACATTTTTAGAAGTACCGTCGATATAATTAATTTCCATGGGTCCGCCGTTAAAATATGAAACGGCAAAAGCAATTCCATACTTATTCTGTCCACTAACACCATGGCCAAAAACAATTGAAGCTTTGTAATCATTACTTAGCCCGTTTTCTAAAACTGATGACACCTGTTTTTCAGATATAATTGAAATACCCGCCGGATTCTGATAGATTGAATATATATCGCCACTGACGGCAGTTCCACCGCCGCCTATCCCCATTTGTCTTACTCCCGGTGACTGTAATATATTTTCGCCCGAATTGCTTCCGGCACCCTTAGCATAAAGGCAATTAAACCCAGTTAATAAACATGAAAGAATAATAATTATTTTATAAAACATTTTAATAGTTTTCATTTCATTTTTATCAGTTACTCTTTACCCATTACCCATTACTCGTTACTCGTTACTTATTTTTATCATCTTATCACACATATTTTTTTTGTTGATTTAAAACCGGGAGCTTCGATATGAACAAGATAGATCCCGGAAGCCACCTCATTATCTTTAAGATTTTTTCCATCCCAAGTTATAGAATTTATCCCTGCAGACGTAAATTCATCGACCAGGGTCTTTATAAATTTACCGTCAAGTGTATAAAGTTTTATAGTAACATTTCCATCTTTAGCTATCTTATAATATATCGTAGACAGTTCTTGTCCTGGGACAAATAGATTATTAACCGCTTTTATATTATTTGATTTTTCTGTAAGGTTTGCAAAAGTATTTACAGCAATTCCTGCAAAATTATTATTGCTTAACGGCAAATCTACTATAGAAATTATTTTGCTCGTTGGAACAAATTCTAGATTAGCATTTACCGGTCTAATTTCATAAATTCCATTTTCTAAATTAGCAAATACATACGAACCGTTTTTATCAGTTACTGTAACATCTACAAAGTTCGTTTTGGTTAACGCAACATTAATACTTTCTATTCCAACACCAGCCGAATCTTTTACAAAACCTCGTATAAAAGGTTTATAAGAAGCTTTAAATTGTGATGATTGTATTAGGTTATTAATATCAAAAACTGTTAACATAGTCTCTTGTCCATTATATTTATTTGA
This sequence comes from Elusimicrobia bacterium RIFOXYD2_FULL_34_15, assembly GCA_001800605.1. GTDB lineage: Bacteria > Elusimicrobiota > UBA8919 > UBA8919 > UBA8919 > UBA9627. The sequence continues at coordinate 38,411 of MGVS01000052.1, read as the reverse complement.
TAACGGAGCTGTAAAAATTACTTTTTTACCAGGCCACAAATTGCCAAAATCACCAAAATTTGCCGAAGGATCGATACCATTCGCCGGAACTACACTAACTGTTCTGTGAGAAAAATTATTTAAAGAATTGGTAGCCATTCTATCGCTAAGGGTAGTACCGTCAATTATTCCTTCATCAATGTGCCATATCAAAATACCGTTGTTCCCTGAAGGTGCCGGTGAAAAAGCGGTTCTAGATGTTTGATAAACAAGGAAATATTCCGATTCGGTATCAATTAATTTAAGTTTGTATACCGATGTTGAACTTGTTTCAAAAGCAAAACTTTCTAAATTATGTGTTCCCGAAGATATTTCAACAAATTCAAGCCATCCTAACGATTTTTTTTCCCAGGCGGATGGATGTGTAGGATTTGAACCCTGCACACTCCCCTGCCAAACACCATAATCCATTAAAGACCAAAACCCAACCTGCGTGGCTCCCCTAGTAACCGTAGAATATAAATCAAACAAACCTATGTGATGACCAAATTCATGGCAAGTTACCCCTATAGGACTTGCACCGGATTCTTTTACAGGGACATTTGTACCTTCGGTAAAACCGTATGTATTCGCAAAAGGTCCAACATACGCAGCCCATATATCGCCATCATTACTCGTTGATTCATTACCGTATCCGGCGTGCACAACCATTACACCGTCAAAGTTTATTGAATTTACTTGACCGCAGATATTTATTGAATCCATTATAAGTTGAGAAAGCGAGGCATCTGTATCCTGCCCGTATGTCGACATCGGAGTAGACAATGTAAAAGGGGTTTCATTTCCGCTAAGCGAAGATGCAGAACCTGTTGAGAAAAAAAATGTTATTTCTATATCTAATTTTCTATACGATGCTTCTAAATAAAAGTTTCTTAAGTATGAAAAATTATAATTGAGACCTCTAATATCGTCAGATGACATTATTTCATTACCTGAAGTACTTGTACCGGCTGAAGCAAAATTAACCATTATGATAGCAATTTTTCGCGCACCAGTTGCGGTTATTGTTTTTGAAACCGCACCTTTAACTGTTTTTATTTGTTTTGTTCTTCTAACGTATTCTTTGGGACCAGGGTTTCTGCCATTTATGTGTGGAACAGAATGAAGGTAGGTAAGTCCCGTTAGAAAATACATAAAAATTACAATTACATAATAACCATATTTTTTTTTCATTAAATATCCAAGTGATTATAAATGATATTATTTAATTTTCTAACGGGATAAAAAAGTTCCCGCCACTGAGCCGTTGGCGGGTCCGCCATAGAAGTAGTGGCGGAAAAAGTTATAATAGTTATTAAAGCATTTATTTTTTTCATTAAATATTTTCTTTCTTATATATATTATGATGCAATATTATATTGATTGGATTCTTAATATGGTAAGATTTTTTTAACCCATTTTTACTATTTTAAAAAATTGGGTTAGAAATCGAATGATATTGTTACTGCGCCGGCTGCTGAAGAAGGTACTTTTGTGCCATCACTTATTTCAACCCTATCGGAAGACATAGCAACTCCGGCATCGATAACGAAATGCATAATATTTATTCCAAAACCGCCTGTATAAGCAAGTTTTGATGTAGATTCTGCCATATTTTTCATTAAACCGGCACGCAATGCAAAGTTAAGCCATGGCTTATTCACAAGATTAAATTCGTTACCCAAACCCCACAAACGGGATTTATATTTTGGAAGTGCTGTAAAATTATTTGTTAAATCAATGTCTGTTGATACTGTCCACCAGTTAAACGGCCAAACTGCTATTCCACCCCTTACCTGTGGATCAATTTCATATTTTGAACCTTCTCCGTTATTAGTAGCAGCTACCGGCATATCTAATGTTGGCTGATTGATATTTCTCACTAAAATTCCAAAATTAGTTTTTCTATCAAAAAACCTTTTTTGCAATAAGAAACCTAAATCCAAACCAAAAGAATTGGAAGCTTGCTGATTATTTCTAAAATCTGCCAATAAATCTGTATCAGTATCTCTAAGAACCTCTATTTTTTGATATGCAACATAACCTTTTATATATTTGATATTTATACCTGCATAAAGTCCTTTTAAAATACCTTTTAGAAATGTTTCTGTCTGTACATACGGAACCTCTCTGCCATATCCCAAAGATGCTTCAAATGTTGATGCTCCGCGAATTGTAAAGTTAGACTGGTTTTTTGCATATGATGAACCTGACGTAGCACCTGTTAAGATGCTAACTACTAATGGCCTAATATCTTCAATCTGCTGAACATAATCTGCAACCTCTGCAGGAGTTAAAACTGTAGAACCTAATTGTGCAGCAATTGTAGGATCTGTGGCGGCTTTTACAATTGCATTTGCAAGAGCCTGTTCGACTGTCATTCCTAGAGGGATAGTTGCAGTTATTGTCGTATCAATTCCAAGGTTTGTAAGATTTGCTGTAATATCTGTTAAAATTCCTGTTGATAAAGTATTTGCTGATGTTTGAAGCGTAGGGTCAGTAGGAGCATCAAAAATATTCTGTCCGGGATGTTCTGCTGCATATGTAGTATTATAACTATCCACAATTTCACCTAAATCCACTCCGCTGTAACTTTCAGCTCTATAAATTGCACGTTTCATCTCCGGAGAAAAACTTCCGGCACCCAAACCCAAATTTTTTATATCTACGCTCGGATCTGTGCTAATTGAAGTAAAATTGTTTACCGAAAACGCTAAATTCTTTATCCTTATATTTCCACCTGCACCTGCATTTATAAGTACTCCTTTTTTGGGGTCATTAAGGTCTTCTAATTCTTTAATACCCTTAATAAACGCACTTAACTGACTTAGCGATATTGCTTTTCCTGATTTTTGAGCAGTTGATATCTGTGAATATTGCTCGGCAAGCTCTGAAAGACGATCTGCAGAACCAAGAATGTCACCTGTTAATTCCGCTTGAACGGTAAAAGGTAATTGTACATCAACATCAGAACCAATACCAAGACCGGCTGGATTCCAATATTGAGTAATAGCATCTTCACCTATGGCAACATATGCACCGCCCATTCCCAAAGGTCGAGTTCCAAGAATTTTAAAAGACTCGCAATAGAGGCAAGTTAACCCCGTTAGAAAATACAAAAATGTAATTACTATAAAACAATGATATATTTTATTTTCTACAGGTTTAAATATTTTATTTATTCTCTCTGTTAATTTTCTAAACGGGGTGAAAAGTAACCCGCCACTGAGCCGTTGGCGGGTCCGCCATAAAATCAGTGGCGGAAAAGTTATAAAAGTTAAAATAGAAACAAGTAATAAACTGTTTTTTTTCATAATACCCCCCAATAAAGGCAATCAAAATTTAAATCAAAAGTTAAAATTAAGTCTTTCTGTTTTTTTATTTTAATTTATACTTTTAACTTGTCTTTTATGTTCCTTCCTGCCAACTTGATAAATATTTTTTCTGTTCTGGAGTAAGTTTATCAATTTTTGCACCTAATGACTCAAGTTTTAGTTTAGCTATATTTTCATCTATATCTTTCGGAACCGAATAAACTTTATTTTCAAGATCCTGATGATTATTTACCATATATTCGGCACTTAAAGATTGATTAGCAAAACTCATATCCATAACAGAAGCAGGATGTCCTTCAGCAGATGCAAGATTTATAAGGCGTCCGTCTGCAAGGATATAAACTTTTTTACCTGATTTCAATGTATATTCTTCAACAAATGCTCTTGCTTCCCTTACTTTTTTACTAACTTTTTTAAGGGCAGGAATATTTATTTCAACATTGAAATGACCGGAATTACAAATTATCGCACCACTTTTCATCTTTAAAAAATGCTGTTCATCTAAAACATTTATATCTCCGGTAAGGGTAACAAATATATCACCTATTTTTGCAGCATCTGACATAGGCATAACAACGAAACCATCCATTATTGCTTCAATAGCTTTTAGAGGATCAATTTCGGTAACAATTACATTTGAACCCATTCCTTTTGCCCGCATTGCTACACCTCTGCCGCACCAGCCATAACCGGCAACTACAAAGTTCCTGCCTGCAAGTAAAACATTTGTTGCACGAATAATACCGTCAAGAGTTGATTGTCCCGTCCCATACCTGTTATCAAATAAATGTTTTGTTAAAGCATCATTTACTGCGACAATCGGATATTTTAAAACTCCGTCATTTGCCATTGCTTTCAGGCGTATAACACCGGTTGTTGTTTCTTCGGTTCCACCAATGATACTACTAAGATCGTACCCTCCGGAGTGAAGTGTAGAAACTAAATCTGCACCGTCATCCATAGTTATACCCGGATTAGTAGCAAGAACCGCTTTTATATGCTTGTAGTAAGTTTTATTATCTTCACCTTTAATTGCAAAGGTAGAGATACCAAAATCATTTACTAATGATGCCGCAACATCATCCTGAGTAGAAAGAGGATTTGAAGCACATAAAGATATATCAGCACCACCGGCTTTCATTGAAATCATAAGATTTGCCGTTTCTGTAGTCACATGCAGACAAGCTGCAACTTTAACATTTTTCAAAGGTTTCTCTTTTGCAAATCTTTCCTTTATACTGCGGAGAACAGGCATATCACGCTCCGCCCATTCAATTCTGTTCTTGCCCATTTTTGAAAGCTTCATATTTTTAACATCGTAGTTCATTTTTATCCTCTCTTTATTTAACTATAAAAGTATTTAGGTGATAAGGTCGTAAGTTGGTGCGATAGTGCGATTGTGCAATGATGGAACATCTATCCACCAATATCCCACTTTCCACCTTTCTCCCTTTTTACCTTTTCCGCTACAAATTCGCCAGGTGGCGAATTTGGCGGACCCGCCAATGATTCAGTGGCGGGATACCCTTTTCCCTCTATCTTAATTCCGATTTCAATTGAGCGGCTTTATCAGTTCTTTCCCATGTAAATTCTTTTCTTCCAAAATGACCGTAGGCTGCTGTCTTTTGGTAAATCGGTCTATGGAGTTCAAGTGAATCAATTATACCTTTTGGAGTCAATGAAAAAACTTTTCTTACTACTTTTTCAAGTCTGCCGTCTGTTCTACCGGTTCCAAGTGTATCAACCATTATTGATACCGGTTCAGCAACTCCGATTGCATATGCAAGTTGAACCATGCATTTTTCAGCAAGACCTGCCGCGACAATATTCTTTGCAATATATCTTGCCATGTAACATGCAGAACGATCAACTTTCGTCGGATCTTTTCCTGAAAATGCACCGCCGCCATGTGGAGCCATACCGCCGTATGTATCAACTATAATCTTCCTGCCGGTCATACCGGTATCTGACTGCGGACCACCGACAACAAATCTTCCTGTTGGATTAACAAAACAATCATTTTTAAAACTAAAATTCTTTAAAAGATTTTTTGGAATAGTTGGCATTATTACCGTTTCAATCAATTCGTCTTTCGCCCATTTAGCAAGATTTCCGGTTTTTTTATCAACAGAATCTTCTGTATGCTGGGTTGATATAACAATTTTATCAACTTCAACAGGTCTTCCATCAACATATTTTACTGTAACCTGTGATTTTCCGTCAGGTCCGACATATTTCAATATATTTTTCTTCCTTACTTCAGCAAGACGCATAGTTAATTCCTGCGCGAGTGTTATAGGAAGCGGCATAAGCTCTTTTGTTTCGGTACATGCATAACCTATCATTAATCCCTGGTCTCCGGCACCGATTTCCTTACCTCTTGATACACCCTGAGAAATATCTGGTGACTGACGGCCGATTGCGTTAAGTATCCCGCAAGTCTGATAATTGAAACCATATTTTACATCTGTATAACCGATATCTTTAATAACTCTTCTGGCTATAACAGGCACATCTATATATGCTTTTGTTGTTATCTCACCACCAACAATTAAAAGTCCGGCTGTGACATAAGTCTCGCAAGCAACCCGGCATGTAAAATTATTTTTTAAAGGCGAATCCTGCCTATAAACTTCGTCCAACACCGCATCAGAAATTTGGTCACAAACCTTATCCGGATGCCCTTCTGTCACTGACTCCGACGTAAAAACATAATCACCACAAAACATATTCTACCCCCCATTATAAATTTTTCGGTCGCCGCGGCGACCTCCAAAATTTAAGTAATTAGTAATTAGTATTTTGTAATTAGCACTAGGTAATAATTTTACTAATTCAACGAAAAATTTATCCCTAACTACTAACTACTCAAACTAACTACAAGACGCTCCTTTTCCCTTTATCAATCTTAATCGTTTCTTATAAAAGATTTAAACAAATTTCTTCCGCAAAATCAAGAAGTTTTTTTGTATTGTTAACTGATTCCGTCTCAGAATAAGTCCTTAGAACCGGTTCAGTACCGGATGGCCTTAGTAATAGCCAGCTATCATTGTCAAAAACTATTTTTATTCCATCATAAGCTCTGATTTCTTTTATATTTTTTTCTTTACTTATTATTTCTTTAACTTTATTAGTAAATTTTTCTTTATCTACAGGTTGTTTTAATTTTATATCCTTTCTCATATAACAAGATTTTCCAAATTTTTTCTGCATATCATCAACTAAGAATGATAATTTCTTTTTTGTTTTTATCAGCATTTCTGTCAATAGAAGCGCATTCAATATTCCGTCTCTTTCCGGAATTCCGCCTTTCCAGCCATATCCGCCAGATTCTTCACCGCCAAGTAAAACGTCTTTTATTAGCATTTTTTCACAAACATATTTAAATCCGACGGAAACCTCTTCAAGCGGTATAGAATATTTTTTAGCAATTCTTTCGGATATGTAACCCAATGAAATAGTTTGCACAATGTTTCCTTTTAACTTTCTACCCTCAATCAAATATAATAATATTAAAGGAAATACGATATGCGGCGGTAAATAACGCCCTCTATCATCTATCACACCTAATCTATCCGCATCACCATCAAAAGCAAAACCCACATCTGCATTGTTTTTTAATATCTCTTTTTTCAGTTCGTTTAGATTTTTCTCTATCGGTTCAGGATTCACACCTGAAAACATAGGATCCCTGTAATTTCTAACTGAATATATTTTTTCTTTCTTAAAAAAACTCTCATAAATCCCTGCACCGCTGCCATTCATAGAATCTATGACAATTTTCAATTTTAAAAGCGATTTAATACTAACCATTGATTTAAGATATTTTTTGTAAGAATTCAATACATCCACAAATATAATTTCTTTATTTCCGGTATTAACACTATTTTTATAAAGAAAATCTGAAATCTTATTGATTACTTCCTGAGACACCGAACTGCCATATTGAAGTTTAACTTTCAAGCCATTCCAAATAGGAGGATTATGGCTTGCGGTTATCATTATACCCAAGCAATTATTTTCTTTGCAGAATAAAGAAATAGAAGGCGAAGTTACGGCTGTTTTAGAAACCTTAGCCTCAATATTATTCGCCATTATAACTCTTGCTACCTCACTTGCAAATTTCTCAGAAAGAAACCTGTTATCATAACCGATAATAACAGATTTAGCATATTTAGAATCGTATAATTCTGAATTAATATAATCCGATACTGCCTGCGAAGCAATTCTTATATTGCTGAATGTAAAATCTTTCGCTATTATACCTCGCCAGCCATCAGTACCAAATTTGATTTTATTTATTTCTTCCATAATCATCTTCCAAACGCACAACATCTTCAACCTGAGGTGTTGATGCTTCAACTAAAGTTATATCACCATACTTTGCATACATTCTATGTATCTTTTTAGGCGGGATAACTATTACCGAGCCTTCTTTCATTATTTTTTTACTATTTCTTAATTCCATTATATATTTTCCTTTAAGAGTATAAATGGTTTCATGCTTTACTCTGTGAAACTGTCTGCTTAAACGATGTCCTTTTTTTATAAAAAGTATTTTCCCTACATAATATTTAGTAAACGCAAACCAAGTTTCTTGCCCCCAGGGCTTTTTCACAATTTTCATAATCTACTGTAGCTCCTTATTATGTGATTGTTGAAAAATCCAACAATCACTGATTAAAACGATTAAAAACACAGATTACACAGATTAAGGCATGACTTAAACATCTGTCTAATCAAGAGCGGTAAGTATTTTTTCAACGCTCTTATAATCTGCTGTAACTCCTTATTATAGTATTATCGCCTATTGCGCAACCGCTGCTTAGAATAGAATTCGTTTCCACTAAACAGTTTTTACCTATCAATGATTTTTCTATTTTACTGCCTTCCTGCACTTTCGTTCCGTCTAAAATTATACAGTCTATAAGACTACAATTATTTTCTATATCGACATTGTTACCAATACAAACATTTCCTTCAATTATTGTTGATTCACCAAGTGTTGAGTTATCTCCAATTACTAATCTTCCTTCTTCTATTTTTACAGTCTTACTTAATTTAGAATCTTTGCCTATAATATTTTTTTTCATTTTGTTCATTAAATCGTGATGAACCTGAAAATATTTCTCGGTAGTACCTATATCTATCCAATAACCTGAATAGACAAATCCATAAAATGGAAACTTTTTATTTAATAAATTGGGAAAAAGCCCTCTTTCTACGGAATAAACAGTATTTTCAGGTATTTCCTTTAAAATTTCAGGTTCAAAAATATAAGTTCCGGCATTTATTGTATTACAGGTAATTTGGCTTAACGATGGTTTTTCCAAAAATTGAAGGATATTGCCATTTTTATTTGTTTCAACTAAACCAAAACTAGTAGGATCAGCCACTTCTACTAATGTTATGGTAGCTTTGGACTTCTTTTGCTTATGAAATTTTATAAGCTCGGTTAAATCAAGATCTGTCAAAACGTCTCCATTGAATACTAAAACAGGACAATCAACGAATTTTTCTGCATTTTTTAATGCCCCACCGGTACCCAAAGGCATCTTTTCAATTGCATAAGATATATTTACACCGAATTTTTTACCGTCACCGAAAAATTTCTTGAACTCCAAAGGCAAGTAAGCCATACACAAAATAATATCTTTAATGCCATGCTTCTTAATAAGTTCTATCTGATAAAGTAAAAATGGCTTATTTATAACCGGTAAAAGAGGTTTTGGAGTGTTACACGTCAAAGGTCTCAACCTGGTACCAAATCCACCTATTAAAATCATCGCTTTCATATTAACTCCTTGCAAAAAACAATTAAAAATTTAAAAACTTGTCCCGAGATAGTTGCGGGATTAAAAATGAAAAATTAAGGATTATTTTATTAAAGTTATTTACAAAAATTTATAATTTTGCATTTTGCATTTTTAATTGCATTTATTAGTATGCGCCTTTTTTTGATAAAACCGCAGGTATAGTACCTAACATTATCCTTATATCTAATGCAATTGACCAATTTTCAAGATAATAAATATCCAGGCGTATCATTTCTTCATATGACAAATCACTTCTACCGCGAATCTGCCAAATTCCCGTAATTCCCGGTAAAACTTTTAAACGGCGCATTGCAATCTCATCATAATGCGCAGCTTCCCAAAGCACCTGAGGCCTTGGTCCCACTATCGACATTTCACCTCTTAATACATTAATAAACTGTGGCACCTCATCTATAGAAAACATTCTTATAAACTTTCCTATCTTAGTCATCCGCGGATCATTTTTCATTTTAAAGACAGGTCCGCTTCTTTCATTTAAAATCTTTAAATTACCCAGCATTTTATCCGCATTAGCAACCATAGTCCTGAATTTTATAAACTCAAAGTCCTTACCTTTATATCCTTTCCTTCTATGTGTGTAAAATACAGGACCTCCATCTTCAAGCTTAATAAGTAATACTAAAATCAATAAAGGTATAATAGAAAAAGTAATAATTATTAACGATACCACTATATCTGTTAACCGTTTAAGCATAAAATTCCAGCCATACAATGATATCGATTTAAATCTAAAAACTGGAATTCCTATAAATTCGTCTATTATAATTTCCCCTCGAGTTAATTCCAACACATCCGGTACAAATCTAAACTCAACATTCAAATCTTCGCAAACTGAAGCAATTTTAAGAATTTCTTTATGAGCAATCTGGCTTTTCGAAAATATAACTTCATTTATTTGATTTTCGTTTATAAAATTTTTTAAATGTTCAGAATCAGTGAAATGCGAAATATGAACCTCAAACTTTTTCCTATGCCTCAATGTCTTTTTAATATCTTCTGCTATGTTACCGCTGCCCAAAATTAGAATTTTGTGTGTTCCTAATAAAAAATTTCCTGCATACATATCTATAATTCTTATAATTTCATGAAAAATAAAAATAACGAATGTACTCACAACTGAAGCGATAAACAACATCATTCTTGAAAAAGTGAAATCTCTATAAATAAAAGTAATCGCAGCAATCACAATCGTGCCTAAAAACACACCTTTAAAAATTTTTAGAAACTCGCTAAACCCATCGGTTTTCTTTTCTTCATAAAAACCTGTATATAAAAATATAATAATCCAGAGAAATATAACCACCAAAATTGCAGTATGATATAATTTAAAAGGCGGTATTCCTTTTATAATCGGAATAAGAGTAGAAGAAAATCTTATCCAATATGCAAAAATAAAAGATATATATATCGCAATTATATCCGTTATTAAAAGTGCGACTGGAAACAAAATTTTTCTAATTTTTAAATTCATAAGTTATATATTGAGAGCGTTGAAAAAGTCATCCCCGCTCTTGATTACACAGATTTTGAAAGACGATTACACAGATTTAACGACACGCTCTAATCTGTGTAATCTGTGTTCTTAATCATTTTAATCAGTGATTGTTTTTTTTAACAATCATATATTATACATTATTTTTACTTTTTCATCAATAAAATTTTTTATTTTATTTTTAAATATTATTTTATTAAATCCTCTTGCATTTTCAACAGCATTGTTTGAATTAAACTTCATATTCTCTAATTTTTTAACAGCATCAATTAGTGAACTTACATTTTGCTCTTCAAAAAAAATGCCGGTCACACCTTCAACTATCGTTTCAGAGCTCCCGCCTTTTTTATATGCAATCACCGGTCTACCCATTGACTGAGCTTCTACAGGCACGATTCCAAAATCTTCTTCGCTAGGAAATATTAGTGCTTTACAATTATTATAATATATCCGCAATTCGTCATTATTACGCCAACCAAGAAATTCAATATTATCTTTTGCAATTTTTCTCAATTTTTTTTCGTCCTGCCCATTACCGATAATCTTAAGAGAATAACCTAATTTATTAAATGCTTCTATAGCTAAATCGATTTTTTTATACGGTGCAAAACTTGAAACAACAAGATAATATGGATGAATCGATTTTTCGGGAGTCAAATCTTCTGATTTAAAAAAAATTGTATCTACAGGAGGATAAATAACTAAAGAATCCCGGTTATAATGTTTTTTTATCCGTTCTCTTATATATTCAGAAATCGCTATAAAATGATGTACATTCACAGAACTTTTGACATCCCACTTTTGTAAGTATTTTCTTAGCCATTTCATGCTATATTTTATATAAAATCTTGAATTATCAAAATATTGATTGTACATATCCCAAACATATCTCATCGGTGTGTAACAGTAACATATATGCAAAGAACCTTTAGGAATTTTAATACCCTTAGCAACACAATGACTTGATGATAAAATCAAATCATATCCTTGCAGATTAAATTGCTTAATCGCAATAGGCATTAACGGTAAGTAATATCTATATCTTTTTTCTATATTCGGAAATTTTTGCAAAAAAGATGTCCTGATTTCCATATTTTCTATTATTTTAGACATGGAACCTCTTTTATGCAATAACGTAAAAACAGTGGCTTCCGGAAAAAGTTCACAAAACACCTCCAAACATTTTTCACCACCGCGCATACCGGTAAGCCAATCATGAATAATAGCTACTTTCATATCTTCTTTCTCAAATCGAATATTTTATAATCTTCATTTTCACATACTACCTTGTAGTTTTTAATAAAATATTTTCCGATTTCATTATCATCAGACCATCTTTTATCGTTAGCAGTTAGAAAAAAACTCATATCTTTCTTAATCAGATATTTAACTTCGTTTAAATCAGATTTTAGTATGTCTATTGAGAATCCTTTACGATCTATATGATATAATTGTATTGGTATTGTTTTTGAATTACATAAAAACAAATCATTTTTTTCACTTATTCTGCTTACATCTTCTTTTGCATTCAGCAACCATAAATCACTCAACTTATACCAATTACGAATTCTAAGTAAACTATGTAAAGGTATAGATATTATTAATAATATCAATAATATTTTATTTATTTTAACTAAACTGTATTTATTCCAAGCATAAACTATTCCGCCACCAATAAATACTGCATTTATTGGTGCATATGGAAGTGCTGTATACTGATGAATATAGCCGTATTCCCCTATCGCAATTATATAAATAACTACCGATATAAACCAAACTCCGAAAAAATATAAATGCTTTTTTAAAACAATGAACCAAAACCCGATTATAAAAAATAACAAACCTGCATAAGTAGTTGTTAATTCTACAAATCTTGATAAAAAATGCATAATCCAAAACTTTGGTTGTCCCAATATTTTCAACATATAAATATAATCGTTTATTTTTAAAGGTAAAACATCCATTCCGGTTTTTGCAAATCTATACCACAAAAAGACATTAGAAACCAAAAAAATATTAAACAACCATATTTCTATTCTGTATATCACTTTCCAGCCCCATTTATTATAAGCAAGAAATCCTATGGGCAGTAAAACATATAATGAAGGTAATTTTACCAACGGTGCTATTGTTAAAAGAACAAATGAAAATATGAGTTGTAATATTTTGCTCGGATTTTCAAGATAATTTATAAAGTAATATAGTCCGGAAATTATAGAAAACAACATAATGGATTCCGGTTGAACTGTTCTGGTAAAGTAAATATTGATCGGTAGAATAATAAAAATTAATGTTGAGATGTACGCATACCAAAACTCAAAATATTTTCTTAAAAGCAAAAATAGATAAACAGAACTCATTGCTGAAAAAAATACAGCAAGAAATCTTCCAAGGATATCGTGCATTCCAAACATTTTATATAACAAAGCTATGATAAATGAAAATACCGGAAATTCTGTACCTGCCCTTTTATTTGATTCCTGTCCATACCAATCTACCTGAGGATTAAAAAATTTAAAGCCATTCTCATAATAATTCCTAGCTATCATAGCAGTTTGTGTTTGTCGCCATGCATGAAAATCAAGCAAAGGACTGGTAATTCCTTTTAAATGCATAATGATACTAAACAGGACTATTGAGAGAAGTATGTATACCGATTTGTTTTTCATTTAATTGTAAATTTTAATTTCCAAACAAGAAAAATTGCTTCCCAAATAATATTTTTAGATATTTTGGATTTCCCCGCCGTTCTATCTACAAATATAATTGGATTCTGATAAATTCTAAAACCTAATTTAAACGTTCTATATTTCATTTCTATTAAAAAACCATATCCCTCAGATTTTATATCATCTAAATCAATTTTTTCTAAAACTTTTCTTCGAAATCCCATAAAACCAGAAGTACAATCTTTAACCTGAAAACCTAATATAGTCCTGGCATATAAACTACCGCACCGGGATATTATCTTTCGATGGAACGGCCAATTAACTACACCGCCGCCTTTTACATAGCGGGCTCCAACAACCAAATCAAATTCAGAAAGTTTTTCAACAAAACTTCTTAAATATTCAGGATTATGTGAAAAATCGGCATCCATAGTAAAAATATAATCAAAATCTCTTTTCAACGCCCATTTAAAACCCTGTATATATGCAGTTCCCAGTCCAAGTTTTTTTTCACGGTGGATTACACTTAGTCTTTCATTACTCAATTTTAATTTTTCGAGTATTTCGCCGGTCCCGTCAGGCGAGTTATCATCAATAACTAATATAAAAAATCCCAAATCAGTTATCTGTTTAACCAGCTTTTCAATATTTTCTTTTTCATCATAGGTAGGAATAATTATTAGAGATTTCATTGCAAGACCTCTTCGTATACACTTAATGTTTCCTTAGCAGTTTTTTCCCATGAAAAAAGTTTCACTCTTTTGTAACCTTTTTCTATTAGTTCTTTTCTTATTTTTTCATCAGTCAGAACAATATAAACAGAATTTAAAAACTGTTCTTTATCTGCAGGATTAACCTGAATACCTGCATCTCCGATAACTTCCGGTAAAGATGAAGCTTGCGAACTAACAACCGGACAACCGCAAGCCATCGCTTCTAACGGCGGCAAACCAAAACCTTCATATAAAGACGGAAATACAAACAAATCAGCACCGCAATAAAATTCTGCAATTTGTTCCTGTTTTATTTCTTCTATTATTAAAACATCGTTTTGCATAGAGTAATCATATATTTTTCTCCTAACTTCATTAATATATGGAACCTTACCTTTACCTATCAAGATAAGTTTATGTGTTATTTTTTTTTCTTTTTTCAGCTTTTTAAATAAATCTAACAGAAATAATATATTTTTATGAGGTCGGATAGCTCCAACATATAATAGATATTTGCCGTATTTTATTCTCATATCTTCTGCAGTAACTGACGATGGTTTAAATATCTCGCTTGCAGCTAAATACGTAATCTTTATTTTTGATTCATCAACATTAAAATGGTTTATAATATCTTTCTTTGTATTTCTTGAAATAGTAATAATTCTCTTGGATTTCTTACAAGCACTTTTTACCATATACTTTGAATATAAATTAGCCATTTTTGACGATAAATACTCAGGAAATATTAAATGTATCAGATCGTGTATTGTAGCTACCATTTTTCCGTTATACAAAATCGGAGTTATATAGTGAGGTGAATGAAACAGATCAATATTGCTTTTTTTTATTATATTAGGAAACATTATTTGTTCTTGTATGCTGTATATTGGTGCTTTCGATTCATATACCGGAATATTATACATTTTAAGCCTTTCGGTATTTCCAAATAATACATATTCATAATTACTTATTTTTGGAAGAAAATATAAAAGATTCTTTATGTATGTACCTATGCCGGAATGGTCGATCATTCTGGCATCTAGTCCAATTCTCATATTCAAACTATCCCTTATATTTTTTATTTATGAATTTTATTATTTTTTCTTTAAATCTCTCTTTATTAAATTTTTCTGTATGTTTTTTTATGTAATCGCTATCAAACGATATTGTTGTTATGTGATTAACCGCCTCTTTTAAAGAAGAAACACTTTGTTCTTTAAAAAATATACCTGTTTTTTCATTAATTACCGTTTCCAAAGCTCCCCCAGCCCCGTATGCAATAACCGGCCTGCCGCAAGCCATAGCTTCAACAGGTACTATACCGAAATCTTCTTCCCCAGGAAATATAATAGCCTGACAATTTGCATAATTTTCTGCTAAGACTTTCTCGTTAACCTTACCCAGAAATTCTATATTTGATTCTGCAATATTTTCTAAGTACTTGCGGTGAGGTCCATCACCAATTATTCTTAACGGTAATTTTAAATTATTAAATGTCTCAACTACAAAATCTATTTTTTTATACGCATTTAGCCTTGAAACTACTAAAAAATACTTATCTATATTTTTTGAAATAGAAAATTTACAAGTCTCAACCGGCGGGTAAATTACCTCGGATTCTTTTTTATAAATATTTTTTATCCTATCCCGAATATTCTCACATGTTGATATAAAAAAGTTTACATTTTCTGCAGTTTTAATATCCCAATTCTTCAATATGCGGGTAAGATAAAACAGAATTTTTTTCTTTATATTACTGAGTTTTTCATTTTCCACATATTGCTCGAATCTCCATATAAATCTTGTAGGAGTGTAACAATAACATATATGTAAAACATTTTTCGGGATTTTTATCCCCTTTGCGTATGCACTGCTTGAAGATAAAATAACGTCATAATCATTAAAATTAAAACTTTTAAATGCAAACGGATAAAGTAAGAAATACTCTTTAAAACGTTTCTTTATAAATGGCAATTTTTGCATAAACGAAGTCCTTATGTCCATTTTCTTAAAACTCTCAGGCATATCAGCAGGAACATAAATAGAAGTATATATTGGAGCCGTTGGAAATGCTTCATTTAATGCTTCTATAACTTTTTCTGCTCCACCATATTGATTAAGATAATCATGTACAATTGCTAATTTCATATTTTTTAAAATAAACAATTCAAAATTTAAAAACTTGTCCCGAGATAGTTGCGGGATTAAAAATGAAAAATTAATGTTAAAATCTTATTAATTGCTTTTAATAATATAAACACCTAATTTTTTTCTGTCACTAAATCAAAGATTTTTATAACAAAGTATCAGTTGCGAAAATTTTGCATTTTAATTGAATTAATAAGACACTTTCACGCTCTCTAATGTTTTTTGTTAATTCGACGAAATATACTCGTACTTAACTTACGTAAAAACCAATTATGCAAAAGTTGATACTGGACAAAGTCTAAAACAAAAATATTTGCTAAAAATTTTGACATAAATCCTAATTTTTTAAGTTTTCTTTCCATTGCATTTTTTCTAATACGCTTTCTTATTTTATTTGTATATTTAAGTGCATTGACCCTCTGTTCAAAGGATAGCTCAGGCGTTGCAAAAACCGGATTAACATCCCAATGTGAAGCATCGTTCAAATAATCATCAGGATTTCTGATAAAATATTTTTTTTCACTGACCAAAGTGAATAATTCGGTATCTGGAAAAGGTATTAGATTGTAAAATTTTGCGTCAAAAACAGGATATGCAAGCGCCACTTTCACTGAATCTTCAATATCCATCCATGTTTCCCCGGGAGAACCAACAAGAAAAAAAAGAATTACTTCATAACCCAAATTACATGCATCTTCAATCGCTTTTTTTATAACTTCTATTTTTTCACCCTTTTTTATATTTTCTAAAATTTTATTATTACCAGCTTCAACACCTATTGCTAAATATTCAAAACCAATCTTTTTCATTTTACTTAAAAGCTCATGGTCATACTGATCTGCCCTTATACCATTAGGACATCTTAATTCAAGCTTAGTTAATGATTGATTTTCTATTTCACTGCAAATATTTAGAACTCTTTCCTTTATCATCATGAAATTGTCATCAACTATTCCGAATGACCGTCTTCCATTTTCATACCAATATTGGATTTCTTTGACAACATTTTTGGGGCTTCTTACTCTAAATTTCCTGCCAATTGCTGTCTTTACCGGACAGTAAATACAACTATACGGACAGCCCCTTGAAGTTAGTATTGCTATCTCTTCAGTTATATATTTTTTTAAGTCAAACTTTTCATACTTTGGAAAAGGTATTGAATCCAAATCTAATATAAATTCCCTCTCACCCGTGTAAACAACCTCATCATTTTTTCTAAATATAAGTCCTTTTATTTTTTCATAATCCAACCCTTGACACAACTCAATCAAAGTTATTTCGCCTTCTCTTGTTACTCCAAAATCTATTGATTTACATTGTTCCAACGCCCGTTCTCTGAATGTAGAAATATGCGGACCACCTACTATTATTTTAATATTTGAAAATGATTTTTTTATTTCTTCTATTATCCCATATGTCTCTTTATGCATGAGTGTCATCATACTTATGGCAACCGCATCAGGATTAAATTTCTGTATTTTCTGCTTTAAGCCTTTTAAATCGCATCCTAATCGCATATCAACAACTTCATGGACGATATTATTAACTTTTAGGATTTCAGAAAGATAACCTAACCCAACCGGCGGATGAGTGGCACCAAACTGGGTATGTTTGTATTCCGGAAAAACTAATAATATGCGATTGAATCTCATTTTATATATCCCAAAGCGTTTTTATAAATATCTATTGTTTTAATTGCAGCCGTATCCCAAGAATATTTTTTTACTTGCTCATATCCTTTTTTAATAAGATCATCAGCTAAATTTTTATTATTTAATATATTATCTATTGCCCCGGTTAATTCATCAATATTAGTAGGATTAACAAAAATTGATGCATCTCCCAAAATTTCAGGTAATGAAGAAGCATTTGAAGAAATTACCGGAGTTCCGCAAGCCATTGCTTCTAAAGGCGGCAAACCAAATCCTTCGTAAAACGAAGGAAATATAAATAACTTTGCTGCACTATAAATTGCAGGCAAATCTTCCTCTTCAATATAATCAGTAAAAATTACACGTTTTTCTAATTTTAGATTTTCTATAATATTATAAATATCTTTCCTTCTTAAATCCTTCTTTCCGCCGATTACTAAAAAATAATCATTACGATATTTACTTTTTGAATATGCCGTTATTATTCCCATTATATTTTTTCGCGGCTCATGATTACCAATATAGAATATATAATTAGCCGGTAATTTATATTTTTTTAAAATATTCTGACTATTCTCTACATGTAAATAATTTTTATTTATCCCCGGATTAATTACATGAACTTTTTCTTCAGAAACATTTAAATTTTGAACAATATCTTTTTTACTATACATCGAGTCCGTTATAATTAATTTTGCCTTTCGAGCCGCATGTTTCATCATAACCCTTGCATATAAATACCCTATTTTATTTGGACATGCATCGGCATGAAGATAATAAATTAAATCATGTATTGTAACGACAAAAGGTGTTTTTAAAAAATATGATACATTGAAATTCGGAAAATGAACCAAATCCGGTTTTATTTTGTTAATATAATAGGGTAAAACAATCTGTTCTCTAATTGAATAAATCGGAGTAGAATACTTTACTTCTACAATTTCAATTTTAGATTTTTTTCCTGATATTTCATAGACAGAATTATTTGTCAATGCATATACATAGATATTTTCATTTGATTTTTCATAATTTTTTAATAAATTTCTAATATATGTTCCAACTCCGGAATTATTTATCATCCTTGAATCTAACAATATTTTCATATTAATTATTTATTCTTATTTTTTTTTAGCTACAATTTCGAATACACCGCAAAATTGATTTAATAAAGGAATTTTAGAGAGAAGACTATCTATTGGAATTATCAAAAAAGATAAACTTCCGTATATTTTTTTTATAATAAAAGGCAAGTCAGTCAAATTCTTTGGAAGTAAATTGCTCCTTCTTATTGTGATTATTTTATAACCAAAATTCCCTAGAATTTTCGAAATTTCTTTAATATTATATTTAACGGGATGTATGCTTTTACCTCTTTTTTCTGCTATCCATTCCGCATAAGACCGTTTGTTAGGCAGCATATAAATAAAAAAAAACCCATCCTTTTTAAGTATCCTGCTAACTTCAATTAAGGAAGAATTTATATCGGAAACATGCTCAAGAGTTCCGCAGGATAGCACGCCATCAAAAAATCCAGTCTCAAAGGGTAATCTATGCTCATTATCACCAAAAATTATATTTAATTTTGAAAATATTTGAAATTTTTCAAGGTTATCACGCTTTTCAACTTCATACGGCATAGATTCTATATCCCTGTTTCTAAGCAAATAAGTCATATGTCCATAACCACAACCCCAATCAAGAATCTTACCTTTTTTAATTATTTTCTTTATTTCATCTGCAATTTTAATATAATTTTTAATTCCAACCTTATTGGATAAATGCGACAAATCTTTATTGCCTAATAGAATACCGGAAATAGCAGCTTCATACAACTCACTTAATTCTTTACAACTCGTCATTAATAACCCCTGCAGAAATAATTCCGGCCGAAATCCAAAGGAATGGCAATAAATAACTTGAGTATGTTAAACTATTTATTAATAATCCTATATACGAGGCAAAAGCACCTATATAAACAACAAGCAGATCTGTATCTTTTATCTTTTTAAGACTAAATATCCCTTTAAAAAAAACAAAGAAAAGGAATAAAATGAAACTTCCTAATCCGAATAATCCCAACTCCATACCTAGATCAGCAATAAAATTAGATGATGTAGCTACTATTACATTGGGTAATTTTCCGTCATTCTTTTTTACATCTTGCATGACAGTAAAAGCATTTCCCAAACCTATTCCGGTAAATGGATATTCAAACATCGTTTTGAACGCCTTTTTATTACTATCAATACGTATTGAACTCGTTGCATCTGTACCGCTAAATAAAGAAGATATCCTTGAAGTAACAACTTCTGCAACTGACATATTCCATCTTTTCGGAATAAATTTTGATACAACTAACAATGTTATTACAGAAAAACAAAATATAAAAAATACTGTCTTTATTTTTTTCGCAAAATTTACTTTAATTAATTTTAATTTATCTTGATAATAAAAAACAAGAAACATAATAACAACACAACCCAACCAGGAACCCCTGCTCATATTAGGAACCAATAAAATCAGTATTAAGTAAAATGTAATCCAAAATATTCTTCTATTTACTATTTTTTTACGAGAAGCATATTCGGAAAAAATATAACCGAATACAAAAACAAGATATTCTCCAAATTCATTAGGTTCAACAAAAAAAGAACGCGGTCTGCTGTAAAAATACCCCCCTTCCCTCCCGTGATTTGGCAAATTTGTCAAAACTAACATTATAACACCATATACGCAAGCTACAAAACATGAAAATATTATTACTTTGTGAAGTTGAAGAATATTTTTTTTATTAGTGCAGACATTGATTATTAAAAAGTATAAAATTACATATAGAAATAAAAGTATAGATTGTTTTAATGTCAGAATTGGAAAAGGAGCATTTAAAAAAGAAATAATTATAGTAATATAAAATATCAGTAATACAAGAAAAAATTGTATCGGTAATACTATTTTCTTATTAGATATTAAAAATTTAAATATTAATAGAAGTAAAGCTATTATTAACGGTATTTGGTAAGGCCTAAAATGGATTGGTCCTATATTGTACAGAGAAATTCCGCCCAGGGCAGTAAAAAATACTGATAAGAAGATATATGTTACAGGATCTGTAAAATTTAGCATAAATTTTTATATTGTTTTAAATACTTCCATTGTTTCTAAAGCGGTTTTTTCCCAATTAAATTTCTTAGCTCTCTCAAAACCTTTGGCTATTAAATTTTCCCGCAATTTATTATCATCCATTATATTTAATACAGCCTCCGAAATTTCATCAACTTTTTCCGGATTTATTAGAATTGCAGCATTACCGGCTACTTCCGGCATAGAATAAACTTTCGAGGTTACAACCGGACAACCACATGCCATCGCCTCAAGAATCGGCAAGCCAAAACCTTCATATAAGGAAGGAAACACAAATACCGAAGCAGCATTATATAAACAAATAACTGCATCCTCATCTAAATATCCGGTTAAAACAATATCCCCTCTTTTTACTTCTTCTAAAATGTCTTGCTGGAACAATTCTCCTTTTCTTCCAATTATCACCAATTGTAAATTACTTTTATTTACCTTTAATTTACGAAATGCGGATATGAGCCTTTTCAAATTTTTCCGAGGGTCCATATTACCTACGAATAAAATAAAAGGTTTTTTTATTTGGTATTTTTCCAATAAAGATTCTATTACTTTTTTATCTTCAATAACTTTGTATTTCTCCGAAACCCCAAGATAAATAGTTTTCACTTTTTCTTCCGGAACACCGAAAATCTCTACAATCTGTTTTTTCGTTGAATCACTTATTGCTATTATCTTATCTGCTTTTTTTACTGAAATCGGGAGCATGAATTTAAGATGCCGTGCATGCCATTTCTTTGAAAAGTTATTACCAAACACATAAAAACCCAAATCAGCGATCGTGATAACTTTTTTATACTTAAAATTAAACAACGGCAAAATAAATGCCGGACAATGATATACGTCTATTTTATTTACAAGCAAAACAAACGGAAATACAAGATTATCATAAAACAAATAAAATATTCTGCTTATAGCAGATATTATTGGTATTTTTTTTATACTATGTCTTACTTTCTCTGTATAAACAACATAATTATTTCCTTTATCAGCTGCTTTTAAACCATCTACTAAGTTTACAATATAATTTCCTATGCCGGTTTTATTATTATTCACCGACCTGGCATCTATAGCTATATTCAATGATTTTGACTCCTTGAAAAATTAATCTTTACTTTTAGATTCGGGTTTATATGAAGGAACCATTCGTTTTATCATATCAGTTATTTTATCATCATCAAAATTATTCGCATATTTTTCCAATTCTCTTATTTGTTTCCTTATCTTTGCTGAATCAAAATCACCGGGTTTAGTTATATAAATTTTATCATTTTTTGTAACTTTATCTTCTTCCGTATTTAATAAAATCTCTTCGAAAAGTTTTTCACCGGGTCTTAAACCTACATATTCAATAGAAATATCTCTTCCTAATTTAAGCCCAGAAAATGCAATTAAGTTTTTTGCTATATCCACAATTTTTATTTGTTCACCCATATCAAGTACAAATATTTCACCACCCGTACCTATCGCTCCCGCTTGCAGCACCAATTGTGATGCTTCAGAAATACTCATGAAATACCTTTTAACATCCGGATGCGTAACAGTTACAGGACCGCCTTCTTCTATTTGTTTTTTAAAAAGCGGAATAACACTTCCCGAAGAACCTAATACATTACCAAATCTAACCGCCATAAATTTTGTTTTACTATTTTTAGATTTTGCTTGTAATATTTTTTCAGCTATTCGTTTGGTAGCTCCCATTACACTACTAGCATTCACTGCCTTATCTGTAGAAATCAAAATAAACCTTTCGGCTTTATAATGACTCGAGGCATAAATAATATTTCGCGTGCCTACAACGTTGTTCTTTACAGCCGCCGAAGGATTTTCTTCCATTAAAGGAACATGCTTGTGAGCTGCTGCATGGAATATTACTTGCGGTTTATAAGTAGAAAATACATATCTCAAAAAACCAATATCTTTTATATCACCAATTATTGTATCAAACTTAAGCTGAGGATATTTTGACTTGAATTCTATACCCAAAAAATATACATAGTTCTCATGATTATCTACTAATATTATATTTTCCGGAGAAAAACTTGCAATTTGACGGCACAATTCTGAACCAATAGAACCGCCGGCTCCTGTAACTAAAATTGTCCTTCCCATTATGCAAGAACTTATTTCTTTTTTATCTATTTTTACCGATTTTCTTCCCAAAAGATCTTCCGGTTTAACTGCACGGGGTTTTACTTCCAAATTTCCTTCTAAAATTTTATCTAACCCGGGAATTGTCTTAATCCTCGCATCTGTTAATTCACAATAGTAAAGTATCTCGCGTATCACATCGCCGCTTGCTGAGGGTATCGCTAAAATTATTTCTTCAACACCATAACCATCAACGATATCCGGAATAAGTTTCCTTCCACCAAATACTTTAACACCATAAATATTATGTCCTTTTTTAATCGGGTCATCATCGATAAAACCAACTACCTCAACATCCATATTAATATTATTTTGGCATTCTTTTAATGTCAGGACACCTGCATCTCCGGCTCCTACAATAAGTACTTTCTTCCTTTTTTCAGAAAGATCAATTTTGGATTTTTCTCTTATTAATCTTGTAAGAAATCTAACACCTGATACAATAGCTACACATAAAATAAAATCAAGTATAAAAACAGAACGCGGATATCCTACTAAACCGCGGTAGAATACAACTCCGCCAAAAAAAGTAACAGAAGACAACATATTTGCAAGCAAAATTTTCCAAATATCTCCGATACTTACATATCGCCATAGCCCGACAAATAAACCAAAAGAATAAAAGAATAATAATTTAATTAAAATTAAAAGCGGGATGGTTCTTTCTACAACTTGTAAGTATTCTTTAGGAAATGTAAAATCAAATCTTATATAAAATGCTGTAATATATGATAAAACAATAAATATAAAATGAAGAACAATAATCAGCAACCGCCGGTATTTTAAAATTACACTTTTAATCATATTATTCAACTAATTTGGTAATCTTTTTTTATATTGTTGTAAACTATTATAAACGCCAATCCAAATACAAAAATCAATATCAATTGAAAACTAATCGTTTTATTATACAAAATTATTGCTAAAAATCCACATACAATTTGAACTAACGCATATATTACTGTTACTTTCCAATGAGGGTAATTCAATTCGTTACTTAAATACTGATATAAATGACTTCTATGGGCCTTAGTTAAATTCTCCCCATTTTTTAATCTATAAAAAATGGTTATTATGGCATCAGCATAAAAAGTACTTAAAAACATTATTACACAAAGAAAAATGTTTATTGTTATTGATAATTTTACTACAAAAACAGCAAATACGAACCCTAAAAAAATACTACCTACATCACCCAAAAAAACTTTAGCTTTAGGAAAATTAAAAGGCAGAAAACCAAAACAACCCATAACTAAAACCAAACTCATCAAAGCAGTATTTTTATCATCCATTATATAAAATGAAAAAAAAGCAATAAAACTAAATGCAATCAAAGCTGTAATCCCGGCGATACCGTTTATTCCATCCATAAAATTAAAAAAATTAGTCGTTGCAACAATAAATAATGTTAAAAAAACAAAAATTATAATATTTTCGGTAGTGAATAAATAATATCTATTTATTAGATTCAAAAATAATAAAGCAATTAATAATTGCAATAAAAATCGCCGTCTGGGAGGAATTTCCATTTTATCTGAAATAAAGCTTAAAAATGCAATAAGTACCGCAGGCAGCCAAATGCTTATGTGTGACTTACTCAAAATACTAATAAGTAGAAACCCTGACGGGATACCGATACCTCCGCCTTTTGGGATAGGAATTGAATGTGAACTGCGGTAATTCGGATAATCAACCAATCCCAATTTTGCACCAAACTTATTGATAAAAAAAGCCCCAGCTGCGGCTAATATAAGACTAATAATAAATAAAAAATACATAATACCTTTTAACTGTTTTTATTGTTTCTTAACCAATCAATTTCGTTTCTCATACCTTCTTCAAGCGTTTTCTCTGCTTTATAGTTCAATATTTTTTTAGCTTTAGTACAAGAAAGCGTCATAGGAGTGGAAAGTTTTCTAACTCTGTCTGAATTGACAGGCATTGTGCGTTTAGTTATTTTTTCTAAAACATCCCCGATGCTACCTAGAAGTTTTGAAATAAACATTGGTAAATGTATAGGCATCCACGAAGTGTTAAGTATTTTACAAATAGTATTTATTATATATTCCATTGAATAATCAATTCCATCGGTTACGCAAAAAATCTGGTTAGCTGAATTATTAGTAATTGCCGCAAGCACTGCCGCGGCTGCCGTATTTTCAGATGAAATCATACTTCTCGAATTTTTTCCGTCACCAAGATACATGAACTGTTTTTTATATACCGCTTTTATTAAACTAGCAACGTTTCCCCTATCAAAAGGTCCATACACAACAGGAAACCTTAGAACTACACCTTCGGGCCCTCCATTTTTAGAAGATTCTAAAATATACTTTTCTGCTTCATATTTACTCTTTCCGTACGGTGTTTTTGGATTACACATAGTATCCTCATCAGCATGAAAATCACTGTCTTTACCATAAACGCTTACCGTTGAATAAAAAATAATTCTTCTTACTTTTTTAATTTTTGCTATCTCTAAAAGCTGCCTTGTACTTTCAGTATTAATCCGAAAAAAATCCTCTTCATCAGTATTCTTCGAAAAATCATGAACTTTGCCGGCCAGGTGAAACAGAACATTTACATTTTCCAATAGATTTTCTAAAGCTTTTTTATCATCTATTGTCCCTCTTATTATTTCAATACCCTCAAATAGAAATACTCTTTTATCTGCAGGTTCAACCAATAATTTAACTTTATAATTATTTTGCTGCAACCTTTTAATTAATGGCTGACCTAAACAACCTGTCCCGCCCGTTACCGCAACATTCATATTATTTTACACACGAGTTCTTCTGCCATACTACACGATTTATATAATCAATATAACTCATAATAATTCTAGTAACTTTCTTTGAAACGTTATTTACATCATGGTCAGGTATTATTCTAAACTGCCTGTTTCTTTTAGAATATTGTGACATAACTATATCCATAGCCTCAATAATACGCTCACTTTTCAAACCGCACATTATAAGTGTACCTTCGTCCATTCCCTCCGGACGTTCATGTGCCTGCCTAATTGTCACAGCAGGGAAATTCAATATCGAAGATTCCTCGGTAATGGTTCCGCTGTCAGAAATAACACATGCAGCATTAAGCTGAAGCTTAACATAATCGCTAAAACCAAGAGGTTTCATAAAACTTATTAAAGAATGAAATTTTTTATTTACTTTTTCTAATTTCTTTCTTGTCCTTGGATGTGTAGAAACAATCATTTTTTTATTGTATCTTTTCGCTATAGCATTAAGAGAATCTAACATATCATTAAAATTCTGTTCAGAATCTATATTTTCTTCCCTATGTGCACTAATAACAAAATAATCATTATCTTTTAATTTTAAACGCCTTAGAACATCTGATTTCAATATCCTTGGCATATAAAAATCCAAAATTTCTTTCATAGGAGAACCGACTTTTATAACTGTTTCCGGTTTTATTCCTTCATTTATTAAATATCTGCGGGCATGCTCGGTAAGCGTCATATTAATATCACTTAAATGATCTACTATCTTTCTATTTAGTTCCTCAGGTACCCGCTGGTCAAAAGAACGATTACCGGCTTCTAAATGAAAAACTGGTATTTTTCTTCGCTTTGCTGAAATAATAGAAAGACAACTGTTCGTATCCCCGTAAAGAACTATCGCATCCGGTTTTACTTTTTCCATTATTTCATCAGATTTAGAAATTATATTCCCTATTGTTTCTGCAACATTTTTACCGACAGAATTTAAAAAATAGTCAGGCTTTCTTATTTCCATTTCCTTGAAAAATATCTCGTTCAATTCATAATCGAAATTCTGCCCTGTATGAACAAGTATATGTTCTGTGTACTTTTCCAATTCATGCATTATTCTACTAAGTTTAATTATTTCAGGCCTTGTTCCGACTATCGTCATTACTTTCGTCTTCTTCATAAATTCTCCCAACTAAAAGAGTTTATAGTGTTTTAGAGTTCGTTGAGTTATAGAGTTAAAACACTAAAACCCTATAACTCTAAAACTCTATAACTATGATTTATCTGAGCAACTCACCATCTTCCTGCGGTATTGATTCACCAATCATTAAATTGTGTTTCTTCAGTAGAGAAATCGTGTCTTTAAAATTTAATACATTGTCTGCTGAACTAAATTCTTTTTTCAACGCATTTATCGCCTTCTCATTCTTATCGCGCAATTCAGGAAGCATCGGTAATATTGCATAATAATCGCCCCGTTTTATACAATGGTTTGCTTCTTCTTCTGAAACCATTATTTCATGCATTTTCTCACCTGGACGAATCCCTGTGACTTTAATTTTAATATTTCTTTTTTCTATCAAAGCTTTTGCTATATCTAAAACGGTGGCAGAAGCTGCATTGGGTATATATGTTTCCCCTCTTTTTCCATATTTTAATGCAGCATATACGGTATCAACAGCCTGATTTAAACTTAAAAGAAACCGCGTCATATCCGGAACAGTAATAGTAACCGGCCCGCCGTTTTTAATCTGATCATGAAATAATGGTATAACCGAACCACGTGATGCCAGAACATTACCATATCTAACACATATAAAACGGGTTTTAGGATTAAGAATATTTGCGGCTATTACAATCCTTTCCTGGATTGATTTTGTCATACCCATAACATTTACAGGTTTGCACGCTTTATCCGTGCTTATAGCAATAACAGTTTCAACGGAATAACTATTTTCTTCTATTGCACGGACTATGTTAGCAACCCCTATACAGTTTGTCATAACAGCCTGTGTCGGGAAATATTCACATGCAGGGACCTGCTTCAACGCTGCGGCATTTATAACTATATCGGCATTTTTTATCGCAGAACAAACATCCGGATAGCTTCTTACATCCCCTATTCTGAATTCAAGCACGTTCATAAAATTGCGGTAAATAACTTCGTCTGTTGCTACCAGCTTATGCAAATAAGCCATTCTCATATCATGTTGCTTAGCTTCGTCTCTTGACAAAACAATGACCTTTTTTGGTGTACCCATTTCTCCTGTCAAAACACGGCGGACAAATATTTTACCAAAAGATCCTGTCCCACCGGTTACTAATATCGTTTTTCCTTCAAAAATCATTATTTCCCCCTGTTATATTCCTCAGCCAATTCATCAACCATTGTTTCCCACGACGGCGGGATATAATTAAATTCTTTTCTAAACTTTGTGGAATCTAAACTCCTATCACAATGAAACGACTCATCAGGAATTATTTCCGTATTAAGTTTAAATTTCTTTTTAATCAGCATTAATAAATCATATTTATTTATCGGCTCGCTTGAGATATTGTAAAGTCCGGTCATTTTAGTATATGATAATAATATATTCTCAACTACTTTGCTTAATTCCAAAGTGGTTAATCCTGTATATATCGCATTCTTAAAACCTTTCACTGTTCCTTTTTGCGATAGAAACCATTCTAATAATTCTGTCTTATTATAAAGTTCAAAGCCAATAAACGAAGAACGTAGTGTAAGAGAATTATCATCCCTAATTTCTCCGAGTGATTTCGTTTTTCCATATATATCCGTTGCGTTTGTAGGACTATCTTCGGAATAGTTTCCGGTTTTTCCGTCAAAAACACAATCAGTACTAAAATTGATTACTTTTGAATTATTTTTTTTAGCCCACTTTGATAATTTTATCGGAAACAAAGCATTCAAAAGAATGCCCAGATACTGATAATCATCTATATTTTCCCTTCGCTTAGTTACACCTGTACAGTTAAAAACGAAGTCAGGTTTTACTTTATAAAGTACCTTTTCAACGTTTTCAATATCAGTTATATCAACATTATCTATAACCTTATCATTTTTGTATATTTTATGATTTTCATACGTTGTACGAGCCAATCTTACGGTAGTAAAAGTATCCGGATATTTTAAGGAAAAATATTCCCAAAGAGTATGACCGAGTAATCCAGTCCCACCTAAAATAATTATTCTCATATTTTTAATTATTACAACAAGAAGACATCAAATTTACTAATCTATCCATCAACATATCATAATCAAAATTTTTTTTATAATAATCCAAACCCTTGGACCCCATTTCAGTCCGTTCTGCCGGTGTTTTTTTGTAAAGTTTTAAAATAATATCCTTTAATTCTTCCGGTCTTGAACTAGGGCATGTTAATCCCGCTCCGGCTTCATTAATAACTCTTGCTCCTTCACCGTCCAATGCAGCAATAATAGGCCTGCCGCTCGCAAGATATGACTGGACTCTATTAGGAATAGTCAAAGCAAAAATCGGTTCAGTCTTAAGCGTTGCCAGCATAGCATTCGCTTGTGAATAGAAATACGGCATTTCATTCAAAGGTTTTCTTCCTAATAAATGAACATTCTTATCCAAATTTCTAAGTTTTACCTGTTCCCTTACCCACCCGCTATTCCGTCCTTCTCCTATGATAATTAAATGTATATCAGAATAATTGTTCAGTTTTTCCATTGAACTTAATATAGTTTCAAAATCCTGAATTGTTCCAATATTGCCGGCATACATCAAGCGAAAACCTTTTGGCAAATCAGGTATTATTTCTTTTTTTTCAGATACTGAATTCTGTTGAGAAAACTCACCGGCCCAATTAGGAAAATAATAAATTTTTTCCTGAGCAACATCCATTTTTCTCATATTATCTACAAATGCCTTTGATTGTATTAAAATTTTATCACAATTTTTATACACAAATCTTACCATTTTCTCAATAAGATTCAATATAAAAGGTGATTTTATTGAATCCTTTGCGGTAAGGACACTTTCAGGCCATAAATCCTGGACCCAAAAAAAAATGGGTATTTGCTTGAACCACTTTAAAACTACTGCAGGTATTCCTACAGTAAAAGGTGAATACTGCGGAACAAAAATTACATCATATTTATCTCTACAAAAAAAAGGACCCAATAAACTGCCCATAAACGGAAATGACATATAGTTTAATATCATATCTATTTTCCTTGCTTTGCCACGCGGTATTACCGGCACCCTTATTATCTTAATATTACTATAATTCTGTCTTAGTTTTTTAAAAAATCCGTATCCTTTATAAAATTCACCTTCAGGATAATTTGGTATACCCGTAAGAACGGTAACTGAATGATTTCTTTCAATTAAACCCAGCGCTAAGTCATTTACACGTAAATTTTCCGGCCAAAAATAATGTGAAACAATTAAAACCTTCATAATATATCAGTAATATTAGCTTTCTACCTTTCTACCTCTTTACCTTTTATTATTTCTCTCCTAATAATGTGACACTGCCGCCGTTCCTTTTCAAATACGGCAGCCAGGAAAATAAAATATCGTCCAATTTATGAATCTTCCACATTGTGGACAAATTTAGCACTAATTTGAATTTTGAAGCAGCAATAAACAAATACCTTAATATGTGCCCGTGGTGGATAACATCCGTTTTACTGAAATTATTTCTGAAAGATTTTATCCTCGTATCTGTAAAAGGTTTGCAATGCACATCGGCTTCCCTTTTTCCGAACAACTTAATTCCAAAACTGTATAAAGGGTGTTTCCAAGGGTCCACCGTGGCAATTTTTCCGCCTTCTTTTAAAACACGGGAACATTCATTCATTGCTAAATCCATATAAAAATGATGGGCGCATCCACCGGAATATATTGCATCAAATGAATTATCTTTAAAAGGGATTTCTTCCGCAATACCAACTACGCATTTGAGCCTATCCTTAACACCGGCTTTTTTCGCCAAATGTATTGCCATTTTTATTTCGCCTAACATAGGTGTCAATAACCATGCCTCGGAAGCGCCTGCCAGAAGAAATTTTACAGCATGGGAACCGCTTCCGCCTAATTGAAGAATTCGTTTTCCTTTTACTAGAGATATAAAATTATATGCGTCCCATTGCCCCAAACAATCATGTAAAGCATCTATCCATATTTT
The DNA here is from genome assembly GCA_001800605.1 of Elusimicrobia bacterium RIFOXYD2_FULL_34_15. GTDB lineage: Bacteria > Elusimicrobiota > UBA8919 > UBA8919 > UBA8919 > UBA9627. Next base: position 7,346 of record MGVS01000052.1, on the reverse strand, counting down.
TTTGGGGTTAGGAAAAGAATCGACATATTTATTACCATTATCCTTTATTTCATCTATCTGTCTGCAAATATCTGATTTTTCAGCAATATTTATACTTTCAAGACCGCGGTTGTTATAATGAGCCATTTCTTCATATGCTTCACGGTATTTTATGTCTTTTACATCAATTCTTCTCCTTTCATTAACGCTAACCAACTTTTCAGGGCATAGTAATATTGGAATATCCTCTATTATCGGATATACGCACTTTTT
>MGVS01000052.1:0-7068 GCA_001800605.1 Elusimicrobia bacterium RIFOXYD2_FULL_34_15 | reverse complement strand
TTCCAAGTTTTTTCAGAAGTTTCCTTCCAGTCGTACTTTATGGAGCGTTTTCGAACTTTCTCTGACAAATCTTTTAAAACTACCGGTTTATCAATTATAGAAAGAATTTTATCGCATAAATCTTCCGGTGACTTAGGATTAAAATAAACTGCAGAATCGCCGCCAAATTCAGGCATCGGCGGTTTACTTGAAACAATCAATGGCCTGCCAGCTCCCATAGCCTCAAGCAGTATATTCGGACAATTTTCACATTCAGATGCAAATATATTGATTTTAGCAAACTTATATATACTTGGCAAATCTTTATAATTAATATTACCAAGCAAAATTATATCATTTTTTAAGCCTAATCTCAATATTTCTTTTTTAACTCTTTCACCATATTGAGTATCATTAAATCCGACAAAAACCAGTTTTTCGAAAGTTTTACGCCTTTCTTTCAATAAATTATATGCTTGCACAACTTCAAGCTGATTTTTATATACGTCAAACAAAGAAACGTAGAGAATATAATCTTCTTTTGGCAATTGATTAAGTCTTATCACATCGGTCCTATCAGAAACCTTAAATTCTTCGTTTATTCCATGAGGTATTAATACTGTTTTTTTTAATTTAATAGGTATTCTATTTTCAATAACTTTTTTAGCATATTCCGATATAAAAATAACCAAATCCGCCTTTAGCATACTTTTTAAAAATAATTTTTCGAGCAGCCAGTTACGAAAACGCATATAACCAATAGAATATTTTTTTCTCTGTTCGACATCAAACGGAGTCATATTACGAAACATTGTGACAATTTTACATCCAACCGGAACTTTTGTATTCACAAGACCGCCGGGACAGAAAAGAATATCAGCTTTTAATTTTTTTAAAATATTTGACAATATAAACTTTTCCCAGATTGCTCTAAAAAAAGGATTATTATTCGGCCAGTTTGTTTTATTTCTTTTTATGTTGGGATGTTCGGGAAGTATTAGTGATTCGTCAGCGAAAATATAAATTTCAAAGCTGGGATTTGAATTTATATTTTTAAGAAGATTTGTTAAATATGTTTGTCCTCCACCACGGCGTGCAGAAAAAGCATTAATTACTATCTTCATTATCCTTCCTTATTACCATTGGCGTTTTACCGGATATGGTCTGCTTCAATGATGTAACATACTCAAAATTCATATTATTAAATTCTTTATTAATTTTTACCAAACGACTTTTTATTTCTTTTTCATTTTCTTTAATATATTTATCATTTACAATTAACAATAATCTAATCTTATCCTTTTCTTGCAAAATTTGATATTGATTTATGCCTTGAACATCCCTAACACAATGAGTAAATGCTTCGGAATGAATCTTACTCCCATCTGGCATCAAAGCAAATAAGTTACATCTGCCTATAACTTTTTTTAAACGCGAAATTCCCAAACCGTTGTCACCGTCATATAATTCAACTTCATCTCCTATTTCATAGCGTATCAACGGGAAACATCTCGGATAAAGGCTGGTTATTCTTATAATTTTGCCTTTTTGCTGTCCGTTATCAATTGCTTCTACAAAATAATTTTGCCAGAAAACTTTATATCCCCCGTCAGGATGAGTATGTGCAACCAAATTGGTTTCAGCTGAGCCATATTCCATTCCTACCGGACAATTAAATATTTCATTAATTATTGATTCTGAATCTTCTTTTGGGAATGATTCCGCTGTCCCAACAACAACTTTTAATTTTAGAGCCCCTAACTTATCAATCAAATCTTTATTAACGCGAATAAAATTATCTAATGCCACGCTATATCCTATAACATAATCAGGTTGGAATTTCAGCATTACTTCTGCTGCTAACCGCATTTTTTCCCTGTTTATATTATATGCAGAAAACCTGTAATAACCCAATAATTTATCTTTTAATTTTCTTTTGAATCCATTTATTTTTCCGCTGACACCGGTTCCCAATAAGTGACTATGCCCCCAGATTAAAAATAATCTGCTTTTCGGATTAATTTCGTACCAACTTCTTGCTGTCCACAAATCCAATTCAGCTTCTTTCATTTCGGAGTTCCATGACGGCAATTGGACAGGCTGTGCTGTAGTACCTCCAGTAATACGAGTAAACTCAGATTTTCTTGATTTATCAGTCATATTATTTTTATTATCCTGTATGACTTTTTTTGTAGTAACCGGAACTTTTTCTACAAACTCGCTCCATGACTCAAATTTATTAGGAACAATACCTTTCTTAACCAAACCTGAATAATATGGAATTTTTATTATTTTTTGCCAGTGCTTATTAAATTTCTCCAACTGAAAATTTAATCTTTTTTTATCTTCAATATTTTGAAAATATTCAAAACTTCTTTTTTCAATATTTTTTGATAATATTTTATTTCTAATAGTACCGAATAGTGTCATTTGATTTTCTTCTATAATTCTATATGATTTTTCCAACCTTTAGGAGGGATAAACTTTAATTTTAAATGCGAGTTCAATTTATTTAGAGGTATTAATTCATCATTTACTTTTACTGTTATATCTTCTGGTAAACTTTCAGTTAAATTATATTTATCTATCCGAAATGCTTCTTTTATCATTTTAATTTTATTCGGATTAAATCCCATTATTAAACTGTTAACGTAGTCCCCAACTACAATATCATCGCAAAAATTAATGATTCCGCTCTTCACAGATTTAGGTGATAGGGGTCCATTACCTTCCCCCGCAATAATACCGTCGGTAATAAGTATATGTTTTCTTTGCGGCTCATTCTTCAGTTCACCCGAAATAGTTGCATATTTCAATATTCTTGCAATATCCAAAGTCATACGCCATGCGCTATCATTTCCATACCAGCTTCCAAACACATTAAAACCAATTATTCTTGAAAATTTCCAGAATATTCTATCACAAATATGTAAAATATTTTCAAATAAACCTATCCGCTTTTTATTAACATAATCGTGAAATCTTGAAAACCATTTCAATAAAAAAAAATTTTCTAAATACTCATCTCCTCCAGTTTTTAATGAACCAAAACGGTGATGCACTAAACACTTCTTATATGTAATTGCACCTACACAACCCTTTAACCCGCACGTTATCCCAACTTTCTCATGTGTTTTAAGCTTTGGAATACTTACTATCACATTGGATTCTAATATTTTTTTGTTCAACATATAAATATGTTTCCCGATATCATGACATTCCATTATATCTTGGGAATTATAATCTGAAACCCTGAACTCCGGCTTTTTATTATCATTATATAATTCCTCCAGCAAACTGACCTTACCAAGATCAATATTAATATTTAAACCGTTTTCTTTTTCATCATTAATTGATAATATTCTACCTAAATTATCTCTTATGGTTTTAAAAAGTCTCAAATCAACCGAGATAACCTTAGAACTCTTACTTCCATACTTACTATAAAACTCTATAATCTTATTTGCTCCTGTATCCTGCAATATTTTATCCCAATCACATGATTGCAGCGGAGAATTACCAAAAGAAACAGAACCTTTTTCACCGACAGCTATACTCAAATAATCAATAATTACTCGAATAACTGAACCATGGGTACATTTTGCAAAAAAATCTTCTTCAGATTCAGTGTTCTTCCTATGATATACAAAATTACACAAAACAAAGACATTGCTACCTTGAGGTATAATAGAACCTAAAGGATTCCAATTAGAAGTTCCGAATTTCTCATTGTCTAAACCCGAATTTATCAAGCATTTTCTGACTGCCCCGTATATATTATTCGGGTTTTTAGAAATATGCCCAAAGTTATATTCCGGATATTTTTCACTTGGTGAAAAATAATATTCATTTGACGGATACTCGATGTTTTTATCAAAAATAATAAAAGACATTTTTCACCTTACACCTTTTTCTGAACTTATATCTTCATAAATTTTTTGGAAATGTTTTGCGTGAATTTCCCAGGAGTACTTTTCAACAATAAGACTACGCGCATTCTCTCCAATATTTTTTCTAAGTTCTGAGTTTTCTAGCAAACTAATAATTTTTTCAGCAAATTCTCCGTTTTTATCTGCTACAAAAACATGTTTTCCGTTTATAACATCAATAGCTTTCACTGCCTGCGATGTACATACAATAGCCTTAGACATCGCCATAGCTTGTAAAACCGTATTCTTTATACCTGAACCTAACCGGATCGGAGATATTGCTATGGAAACCTTTTTATAATATTCCCTAATATCTTCAACTTCACCCGTAATTATAATATCCTTTTTATCTTTCACGAAATTACTCAACCTTTCCGATGGTTTCCTGCCAACTAAGTACAATTTAAGTTGCGGATATTCTTTTTTAACTAAAGGAAAAATATCTGATATAAAAAATATTGAAGCATCTTCATTAGGAAAAAAATCCATTCCCCCAAATATTCCAACACTCTGATTATCAGAATAATTTACGTCAATATTTACTTTATCTGTATCAAAATATTCTATATCGACACCATTTGGGATAACTTCTATTTTCAGATTAGGACTATGTTTTTCCAACATTCCCTTATCCTCTCCTGAAACTACTGTGCAAATATTATAGTTTAAAAAATATTTGCTTTCTATATATTTTCGTTGTTTATAAAGCAAATACCACATAAGTTTCTTTATTAAATTCTTATTATCTTTTATATTTTTATATGCTAATAATGATATTGCATCGACCGAATTAATTAATTTTGGAATATTATCAAAACAGTTCCAATATTGCGACATCATTGGTAAATCAACATGCACGACATCCGGATTAAATTTCTTGACGGCTTCAATAATTTCATTCTTCATTAGTACCGATTCAAATCTTTTAGGTGAAAATACGTCGTGTATATATTTTTTTATTCTCTCTAATTTACTATACTTCAACGGAACAGTAACGACTTTATCGCAAAATGTATTAATTCGATTAATATATTTTTCTTCGCCCGGAATTAAAAATGAAATGAAATATATATTATCATATTTTGAAAGATTTTTTAAAAGATAATATTCAATCAATCTTGAACCGTCTCTATATGGAGGATACGGAAAATGCTGTGAAATAAATAATAACTTCATTTTTTTTATTTAACTTTATTAGCATTTATTTTAAAAATTACAGTAAATATAAATCTAAACGAATTATATTCACTTTATTATTATAGGATTTTTATTTACTGAAATCAACTTATTTTAAATTATTAAGATTGTTTTACAGGATTATCGAGAGCATTAATTCCGATAATTATAATAAAATATAAAATAAATATCAAAAGAGTAACTGATACTATTCCGGCAACAAAAGCATCTAAATTACCATTCATAAAATATTCTATAATAAATATATTATAAATATAAACTGCTATCAAATTATGAAATATTGTTTTTCTAATGATAAATATTCTTAATATATAACTTACTAACAAAAACCATAAAAAAACATGTAATAAAACCCATTTCCCAAATAAAGTATACATAAATCCAAAACCCGACCAAACTGTACCTTGCACTCTACTGCCCAATTCTTCACTCATGAATACTGAAAGCCATAAGTTACCGCTGCTTTCAAACGGAGCATCTTTAAATATCTCGCCTGGAACCGCTGCATTTATTCCTGCTTTAGCAACGTTTTCTAGAGTAAACAGTGATTTAATAATTTCTTTATCACCCCAATTATTAACTTCTATTAAAAAATCATCAGTAGCAACACCCACTCTGTATGAAATAGCACTGGTTAATTTTAATATACTTGATGTTTTATAAATATAACTTATGCTTTTTTTATATCTTATTGCATTTCCCACAAACCACAAAGCTGGACCTAATATTAAATTAACAACAACCAATATAATAAAAATCTTTTTAGATACTTTAAAATTACCTTTTACAACTACTATAACATTAAAAAATGTTATTATTATTCCAAAAATACCGCCTCTACTACCCTGTATTAAACCAAATGTGACAGTCAACAATAAATATATTGATATTATTATTTTATCTTTTATCTTTAAATATTGTCCGTAAAAAACCCATAATAAAACCATCATTGTGGTATATAAAGAATTCGGAAACAATTTAGACAACCAACCATATTCCCATTTTGTACCCATTTTCCAATTCAGAAAATAACCAAGATTTATACTAATAATTAAAGACAAATATGCAATAATATATAAAATATATCTTATTTTTGTATAGGAAGGCAATGTGTAAACTATTTTTGGTTCTTTAAGAGGAATAAATTTTGCAATCTTTATTGCTATAAAACATGCAAAAAGCAATATAGTGAATGTGGTTATTGCATAGTTAAACTCTTTTAATGTATAAATTCTATAAAAATTGTATTCAAAATCTATTGGATATATTGTCAGAAAAATTATTCTTTGAAGAAATATTATTATTAAAATAAATCCAATACCTAATCTTAAACTATTTTCATAATGTTCGTTTTTTAAACTAATAAAAATATAAAGGAATAAACAAAATAATGTTATTAGTATAAAAGTCTTAAAATCAGCATAGATTTTAACTTTTATAAATTTCTGGAATGTAAACATAATGCTGAAAAGCATCCATAATATCAAAGTGCTTGCCTTCATTATTGTTGAAAAATTTATAAATCTATCATCTTTATTCTTGTGATCGTTGACATTTAATATTTGCATAAATTTATTTTTTTTTAAAAATATTTATTAATGATGAAATATATGAAAATATAAATTTTACACAATGCCGGATTTTCATATTACTAATGTCCATTTTTATAACTTCGATAAATGCTTGATAAGATTTATCCCAATCTTTACCCATAAAATATTGTTCGGCTGATAATAAATATACACGACCCATGATTTTCTTTTTTTGTTCTATAAAATGTTTTGGCAAATCTTTATCTCTAAATAATTTATTATAAATATATACCACATCATTCGCAGCTCTCGCCATTGAAGAAACACTTTTTGCATCCTTGTGCAATCGATATGTTGATAACTTTTCAGGTATGTATCCAATTTTAAAATGCATTCCGGCTCTTAACCATAAATCCAAATCCATTGCATAA
>MGVS01000051.1 GCA_001800605.1 Elusimicrobia bacterium RIFOXYD2_FULL_34_15 | reverse complement strand
TTATTATACCACTTTTTTCCTCAAAATTGCTTTGCCGCTCTGATCCCCCGATGCCAAGCATCGGGGCTTGGCGCGTTTTCAGTCAAGCTGTTTTTTGTTCCGATATATCGGAACAAAACCCGCCAAAGACCCAGTGGCGGGTAATACATATTAACCTAGTTTTATAACGATGTTTATTTCTTCGTTTCTTTCGCAATGACCAAGGTCAATATTTAGAATTTTGTGTTTTGTGTTTATGGTTTCGGAAAATATTTTTTTAGCGAATTTAAATTCTTTTTTACTATAATCCACTAGAACAGTTTTGGGTTTTCTTTTATTTAAAAACACATTTATTTTATAATTTATTTCCTCGGGGCATCCCTTATATTTACCTGAAACAGGCAATATATTAATTTTAATTTCTTTCTTTGATTCAAATACTTCAATTTTTTGTGTGATAAACTCGTTATTTTTATAATTTTCCGTTAAACCGTCATCCTCATAATATGAAAATTCCGTTTTTGAATCAGGGAAAATATTAAATTCTATCTCAGATATTTTTTCACTCAGATTTTCTTTTACCGGTTTTGTCGGTATAACAGAACCTTTTTTAATGTATACAGGAATTTGTTCAAGCGGAACTTTAATTTTTTTATAGCAAGGACCTTTTACTATACTGTTTCCTTCAAGTGAAATCCATGAACCTTTGGGAAAATAAACTTGTCTTTCAAAATTATCTCCGGGACCGTATGCAGGCGCGACCAGCATCGAATTTCCTATCAAATATTCTTCGTCATTTGTGTATGAATTTTTGTCATTTGGATATTCTAAATATAACCCGCGCATTAACGGCAACCCGGTATCAAAACATTCTCTTGATAAATTATAGAAATATGGAAATAATGCGTATCTTATTTTTATGTACTTTTTAAAATTTTCTAAAACTTTTTCTGAGTAATTCCAAACCTGCCTGTCACCGCCTGATGAATGTGTCCTCATTATCGGAGCGAAACAGCCGAATTGCAGCCATCTCATAAATAATTCATCCGTGATTTTACCGCCGGCAAAACCGCCTATATCGTGGGACCAGTAAGCAGCACCGATGTTTCCGCCTTTATGCGTAAAGGATATCTGATATTTTAAAGTTTCGTAAGTAGAAAGCGTATCACCTGAAAATTGTATCGGGTATTTTTGAGCACCGATTCCGCCCCAGCGTGAAAGTATCATTGGACGCCTGTTGTCACCTGCCATTTTTGCCGCTTCAAAGTAGAATTTATTAACCCATAACTGCTGAGCTACATCTTCAATCCTGTCGGCAGCTCCCCAACCGTCCACCCACCAGAAGTCAACCCCGTCTTTTAAGAATTTTACAAATATTTCTTTAAGCCATGCATAAACGTATCTTGAATCCGACCATTTTATTCGGTAATCGGTTAAATCCGGAATCCTTGATTTTACTTTTTCTCTATATGGGTCATCCAACGGAAGCTCGTCAGAATACCTGTACCCGGGATGGTCATTTAAACAGGTATGTATGTTTTGTCTTTTTAGTTCCTGGAGAAAACCTTTTGGTTCGGGAAAGAGCTCTTTATTCCATTCGTAACCGTTCCAGACATTTTTACGCCAATCGGTATCAACTACGAAAACATCCAGAGGAATATCCAAGTCTCTGATTTTTTTTATTAATTCTAAAATTTCTACATCTTTAAATTTATGCCATTTAGAATACCAGTAACCAAATACCCATTTTGGCGGAACCGGGATTTTTCCGAAAAGTTTTACATAGTCCAAGAATGCACATTTATAATTATTTCCGTAACCGAAAAGATACCAGTCCTGGAACTGATAATCCTGTCTTTTTCTAATCCAGTTTTTTTCTTTATCCCACAAGAATTCGCAATGCTCCCTGTATATGAAGTAACCATTTTTTGAGATTAAGCCTTCGGTGAAACGTTCTTCGGCTCGACCTCCGGGAAATTTGTATAAATCAAGCATCGCACCGCCCAAATTTTTATCATCAATAACACCGGGCTGCCATGTTACTTTCTTATCTTTAATTATAAAAAATAAATTTCCGATATCAAATTGCTTTCCGTCAGGCGCTAGTTTCAACTCAAACTTGTCTGTAGATAATAAAAAAGAATCTTTTGTTTCTTTAATTTGATGCGTTACTTCTTCGTTAAAAGTCGGTTCTGTGATTAAAGTGTTTTCGTCATCAAATAATCCTTTTTTAGAGTATTCCGCTCTAATTAATGATGATGAATAAAGCGTAAAACGATAATTGGAATTGATAATGTATTTTACCGGTTTAGAAGAAATTTTGTTTATCGATATACTCATAAAGTGATTTTTCTTTTCCTTCTATTTATACAACCATTATTTTAATATATTTTTATCTACAACAATAGTTTCTTTTTTGTCTCTGCCATTGGATATTACCGCAATTTTGACGTCGGTTAACTGCTCAATTTTTTTAATATATTTTTTTGCGTTTTCAGGAAGTTTTTTAAATTCTGTGATTCCTTTTATACTCTGATTCCAGCCGGGCAATTCAATATATATCGGACTACAATTCTGAATAATTTTTCTTGATAAAGGAAAATCTTTAAAAATTTCGTTATTATATTTATATCCAGTACATATTTTTATTTTTTCGAAATCGTCCAATACATCCAATTTTGTTAAAACCATATAATTACATCCGTTTAATCTTATCGCATATTTTAGTGCAACCAAATCAAGCCAGCCGCATCTTCTTGGCCTGCCGGTTGTAGCACCAAATTCCTTACCCTTACTACGCATATATTCGCCGGTACTGTCTTTTAATTCCGTCGGGAAAGGACCTTCGCCGACTCTTGTCGTATACGCTTTTACAATACCTAATACCTTATCAATTTTTGTAGGTCCGACACCGCATCCTGCACATACCCCGCCGGAAATTGGATTTGACGATGTCACATACGGATATGTACCAAAATCTACATCCAGAAGCGTGCCTTGTGCACTTTCAAAAATAATATGCTTATCTTTTTCTATTAAAATATTTATCATCAAAGAAGTATCTGCTACATATTCTTTTATATTATCAACCAATATTGCACGCTTCCCTTGGATTTCACTTTTCAACTTAGATATATCGCATACGCTTTCTAAGACTGCCTTCTTTTCTTTTAAATTTTTATCAAGAACCTCATTAAATGTCTCTTCATCTATATAATCGCACATTCTCATACCGGAACGCTCATATTTATCCGCGTATGCAGGGCCTATGCCTTTTTTTGTGGTACCGATATTTTGGACCTTTTCCCTTATTCCGTCTAAAAGCCTGTGGTATGGTAATATTACGTGGCAAGTAGATGAGATGAATAGTCGGTTTTTAACTGTTATTCCTTTTTTCTGCAAAAAATCTATTTCTTCAATAAGTGCTTCCGGATCAACGACAACTCCATTCCCGATAATGCATTTTTTATTTTTCTGTAATATACCCGATGGAATCAAATGCAGTACAAATGTTTTGTTATCGAAAACAACGGTGTGCCCGGCATTGTTTCCGCCTTGATATCTAATAATATAGTCCGCTTTCTCACTTAAATGGTGAACAACTTTTCCCTTGCCTTCATCGCCCCATTGCAATCCAACTATCACAAGATTTGGCATATAACCCCTTTGTTTTTTAGATACCTGCTCTTTTTAAAATACCTTTTACTCTTCTGACATAATATTTTATATCAAGACAATCTTTTATTTCGGATTCCTTCAAATATTTTTTCAATGGACTTATATCTTTAAAATTATTATGAGTTACTTCCTGTACCGCAGGATACGCTTCTTCTCTTAAATATCCTTTTTTTACTATTGCAAGAAGCAACCGCTGTGAAAAAATTGCATTATTGGTAATCGAAAGATTCCTTTTCATATTTTCTGCATTAACATTAAAGTTTTCTATAACATAGCACATTTTATTCAGCATATAGTTAAGCAATATAGTTGAATCCGGAAGAATTATTCTTTCTGCCGAAGAATGTGATATATCTCTTTCGTTCCACAAAGCAACATTTTCAATTGAGACCATTGCATTGCCCCTGATTATTCGAGCTAATCCGCACATCTGCTCGCATGTTACCGGATTTCTTTTATGAGGCATCGCTGACGAACCTTTTTGACCTTTTGTGAATGGTTCTTCAAGTTCACTGACTTCTGTCCTCTGTAAACTTCTTATTTCTGTTGCAAATCTTTCAAGAGTAGCTGCAATTATTGCTAATGTGGAAAGAAATTGGGCATGCCTGTCTCTTGGAACAATCTGCGTCGATACAGGTTCCGGTTTAAGCTCAACTTTTCCCATTACATATTTTTCCACCTCAGGAGATAAATGCGCGTATGTCCCAACTGCGCCGGATATCTTTCCGTATGAGATATTTTCTTTTGCTGATTTCATTCTTTCAATGTCTCTTAAAACTTCGGTATACCAGCCGGCAAGTTTAAAACCAAAAGTAATCGGCTCGGCATGAATACCATGCGTGCGTCCTATCATAATTGTATCTTCATATTTTTTTGCCTGTTTTCTTATTATTTTAGAAAACCTTTCCAAATCATCAATTAAAATATCCGATGCCTGTCTTAATTGCAGTGCAAGCGCGGTATCCAAAACATCGGAAGATGTCAATCCTTTGTGAATGTATGTTGATTCTTTACCGACATTTTCTGCTACAGATGTCAGAAAAGCTATAACATCGTGTTTTACAGTGCTTTCAATTTCTTTTATCCGCTTGGCATTGAAACCCGCTTTTTCTTTTATTTTTTTTAAAGCCAGCGTTGGTACTTCTCCTAACTTATTCAACGCTTCACATGCAGCTATTTCAACGTCAAGCATTTTCTGAAATCTGTTTTCATCGGTCCATATCTTGGACATTCCTGGTAATGAATAGCGTTCAATCATTTCTTTTTCTCCATGTTTTAGACCGCCGAAATTACCGGCGGTCTTGATTACGCAGATTTCTAACACCTATTACACAGATTAAATCAAAAACCTTAAAAAAATCTGTGTAATCTTCTTTTTAATCGGTGTAATCAATGATTTTTAGTTTTTTCAAAAATCATTTTTATAACTATTTTTAATGCTTCGGGATATGCAATGTGTTCCTGTTCAAGAACACGCTTCTGTAAGATTTCGGGTGTATCGTTTTCCAAAACCTCTACTTTTTTTTGTAGAACAATCTTTCCGTTGTCATATTCCTCATCTACAAAATGCACGGTACAACCGGAAACTTTTTCTTTTGCTTGTATTACCGCTTTATGTACGTTTATTCCATACATACCGTAACCGCCGTAATTCGGCAGCAATGCAGGATGGATATTTAAAATTTTATTTTTATACTTTCTTGTAAATTCTTCTGAAATTTTTAATAAAAAACCTGCTAAACAAATTAAATCAACTTTACTTTTTTCTAAAACTTCTATTGCTTTTTTATTGAAATCTTCTACTTTTGGTTCAATAAAAACTGCCGGTATATTAGATTTTCTTGCTCTTTCTAATCCGTAAGCGTCTTTTTTATTACTTATTACGACTGCTACTTCTGCATTGATTTTTTTATTTTTACATGCATCTATAATCGCCTGTAAATTCGAACCGCTTCCGGAAATTAATACTCCTATTTTAATCATTTTCTAAAATTTATTTATTTTTTCTTGTTTCAAATTATTATCAATTTCCTAATAAGAAACTATATCTTTCATTTATAATTACTTAAACACCGCGGGGTATAACCCCTGCACCCCTGTTAAACTTTTCTTTGGGTGCACAAAGAAAAGTTAGAAAAGAAATGCACCCCGATGGCTATTTCGCTCGTAATTTTTCGGCGGCTGTGGAACTTGCCCTTCGGCTTCGCCATGATGGGCTTCGGACAGTCCTCGCCGACTACCCCGAAAAATTATTCACTTATGGGCAGCCATAAGGGGGACTCTAAAATCAAGGAACTAGCGGAACTATTTTGGCATTTCACTGACATTTATACCGCGTTTTTTTAATTCTTCTATTTTTTTAAGAGAACATATTTTGCACAAATAAACCGGCGATGAATCCGTTCTATCATAATCTTTTGTTTTGACTAACCTTTGTACTCTTGCAATTTTTCTGCAAGAATCACATTTTGCGTTTTCCTTGAGATACCAAGCTTCAATCAGGGGACTTGTAAAAATAAATTTGTCAACCCAGAAAAAAATGCATCCGCCAATTAAATTTGCGATTGTAGCTCCTATCCAGTCCTCTTTTGTTCCGAAAAGTGAATTTGAATGCTTGAAAGCAGCAACAATAGGGGCAAGTATCGGAGTTGACAGCTGCCATCTAATTAAATAAAGTACAAATCTTCTCATGATTTTATGAAACAATTACATCTCTTTTACCGCTTTCTATTCTACCGATTATAATCGAGTTTTTAAGTAACTTTTGAATTTTAGCTGCATTTGATTCACGAACAACCATTATCATGCCGATACCCATATTCAATGTTCTATAAATTTCCTTATCGGACATTTTACCTTTTATCTGTATAATTTTGAATATTTCCGGAATTTTCCAGGAATCCTTATCAATTACCGCCACAGCATTTTTAGGTAAGACCCTGACAATATTATCGTAAAATCCACCGCCGGTAATATGACAAATACCTAAGACCGAGTTTGGAAATTTTTTAAAAACGTTTAGCACTTCTTTCACATAAATTTTTGTTGGCTTCAAAAGTATTTTTGAATATTTTTTAATTTCTTTTTCTGACAAAGCTTTTCTAACCAGTGAAAAACCGTTAGAATGAAGTCCCGAAGAAGGAAGTCCGATAATTACATCTCCCTTTCTTATCTTTGAACCATCAATTATATTTTTTTTATCAACAATTCCAACAGTAAAACCCGCCAAATCATAATCCTTGCCATGATAAAAACCCGGCATTTCGGCTGTTTCACCGCCTAACAACACACATTCTGCCTGGTCACATCCGTCTTTTATTCCTTTTATTACCTGTTTAGTTACATTCAAATCAAGTTTTCCGCAAGCAAAATAATCTAGAAAAAATAACGGTTTTGCTCCGCAGCATAAAACATCATTTACATTCATAGCAACCAGGTCTATTCCGACAGTATCATGCTTATTAGCTATGTGCGCAACTTTCAATTTTGTACCGACACCGTCGCAAGATGCTGAAATGAATTTGCTTTTATCAACAGGAAAAAGCCCTGAAAATCCGCCAATTGAAGGATTTAGTTTTTTTATCCAATCAACCAAACTATTTGCTTTATCGACATCAACACCTGATTTTTTGTAAGTTAGCATATTCTTATCCTTTCCGCACATTGCGGACTCGCCGAAGCCTCAGTAGCGGGCTACTCCTCTTTACCTAATCAACTTCGCCGACCAAGGTCGGCAACTACTATGAACTCATTACCCGTTACTGTTTTCTTTGCCCCGCAAAGTTTCTACTCCCAGGCTTAACCAAAGATAGTCCTTTTTTACACAAAGGACATTCTTCCGGTTTATATGTTTTAATATTTACTTTTAAAGCAGATGACAGCAACTCACTCATATCTGACCTGTCAACAATACAAGCTACACCGACAACTATTCCTTGACAATCTTTTATTATATTTATTATCTCTTTAACTGAACCGCCGGTGGTTATAACATCTTCAACTACCAGGCATTTTTCATTTTTTTTAATTTCAAAACCACGACGTAACATCATAGCGCCATTTTCTCTTTCACAGAAAATTGCACGGCATTTCAACTGTCTTGCAAGCTCCTGCCCTATTACAATTGCGCCAATTGCAGGACTTACTACAACATCAATCTTTTTTGCCTTCATTTTTTTTATGAGCATATTTGCAATTTTTTCCGTGATATCCGGATATTGCAGTATTTTTGCGCACTGCATATACTTATCGGAATGCAACCCGCTTGTGAGTAAGAAATGGCCTTCCAACAATGCTTTCTTTGCCTTAAACAATTTTTCTAATTTCATTTTATATCCTTTCTGCCCCTTTTCTGTAAATCATTAGGATAGGCAGATAGATATTATCGTATCTACAACAGCCGATGGATTTTCTGATTTAATTATCGGCCTGCCTACGACAATATAATCCGCTCCTAATTCTTTTGCCTTTTTAGGAGTCAGTGTCCTCTTTTGATCATCCTTTGCATCTTCTAATCTTATTCCGGGAACAATTATTTGCAATCCGCCAACCTTTTTTACAATTCCTATTTCCTGAGCGGAGCACACAACACCATTCAATCCTGATTCTTTTGCTAATTTTGCTAACGACTCGACCTGTTCATCAACCTTTTTTGTAACGCCTATTTCCTTTAGATTGTTCTCATCAAAACTTGTAAGGACCGTTACTCCCCAAATTAAAGGTCTCGGTTTCTGCTGGACCGCCAATTTCAGCATATCTCTTCCGCCGGAAGCATGAAGTGTTGTAGAAAAAACTTTCTTTTCACCTGCAATCCTTACTGCCTCAGCAATGACAGTCGGAATATCGTAATATTTTAAATCAAGAAAAACCTTGCAGCCTTTACTGTTTATCAAATCTATTATTTTAGGACCTTCAGATGTAAAAAGCCGCGAACCAACTTTAAATATTTTTACTTTGCTTTTAAGCAGGTCTATTATTTTTTCTGCCTGAGAAATATTATCAACATCAAGTGCTACAATAAGTTCCATATTAAAGTCCCTATTTGTCATGCTGAGCCTTCGGCGAAGCATCTCGTAGTAAAATGTTTTAAATCGAGATTCTGATCCCGATGAATCGGGATCAGAATGACATCTTTTTAAAACTCAAACCATTTATTATTTTTATTGGTATTTTTGGGTCAATGAAATTTCCTGTGCCGACTTGTATTGCTTTTGCTCCCGCCTTGAAAAACTCTAAAGTATCTTCAATATTCATTATTCCGCCGATACCAATTACCGGTATCTTTAGAAATTTTGCTACTTCATAAACTTTTCTAAGCGCGATATGCTTTATGCAGGGGCCTGAAAGCCCGCCAAGAATAGTATTCCCATTTTTATAAAAAAGTGCAGGGACTGTATTTATCAAAGAAACCGCGTCGGCACCGGCACTTTCCGTAGATTTTGCAATTTCTAAAATGTCTGTAACGTCAGGTGAAAGTTTTACAATTAGCGTATGTTTAGTTTTTTTTCTTACCGATTTTACGACATTATAAGTATCAGTTTTACATTTTGATATTATACTTCCTTTTACATTTGGACAGGAAATATTCATTTCAATTCCGGCTATATTTTCTTTATCCAATATTTTTGCAACTTCCGAATACTCCGATTCTTTTTCTCCTGCAATGCTCACGATTACCGGAGTTTTCGTAATTTTTATTAATTCCGGTAGTTTTTCAGTTAAAAATTTTTCCAAGCCGACATTTTGAAGTCCGATTGTATTTATCATCCCGTAAGGAAGTTCAAAAGTCCTGGGTTGCGGATTCCCCAATCTCGGTTTCAATGTGATCGTCTTTGTTATTATCGCACCAAGTTTATCTAAATCAACTAAGTCTTTACATTCAATTCCGTAACCGAATGTACCTGAAGCTACCATCACCGGATTTTTTAGTTTTATCTGGCCTATTTTCACCATATTATATCTTTTGCGTCAAATACCGGCCCATCCTTACAAACCGACTTATACTCGTAATTATTTCCTTCATTTTTAATTTTTAATCCCGCAACGAGCTCGGGACAAGTTTTTAAATTTTTAATTGTTTTTGTAACACATCCCATACATGTTCCAATCCCGCAAACCATGTATTCTTCTAAAGACACAAAACAATCAACATTATTTTTCTTTGCAATTTTAGAAATCTCTTTCAGCATCGCTTTTGGTCCGCAGGAATATATGGCAGATACTTGCTTCAAGCAGCATTCTTCTAAATATGAAGAAAGTAAATTAGATATAAGTCCCTTTTTCCCCATTGAACCGTCTTCTGTTGAGACGATTACTTTGAAACCAAGTTTTTCATATTCATTTTTTAGCAGTACTTCCTTTTTGTTTTTTGCACCTATAAATACAATTGGTTTAACAGATTTATATTTCTCTTTAATTTTTTGGGCAAAAAAAAGGAGTGAAGCCACTCCGGTACCGCCTGCAACCAGAATTGGCGTTTTGTTTATTTCCAAAATAGGAAACTTGTAACCATTTCCGAGCGGGCCTATTATGTTTAAACTATCCCCGGATTTTTTTTTCGATAATTCTTCGGTACCGCATCCGACAACTTTATAAAGAATATCAAAAGTTTTTTTATTTGTTTTACAGATACTGAACGGCCTTCTTAAAAAAGTTGTTGCAGTGCCTATATTTACCATTACAAACTGGCCCGGCTTTGACGATTCCGCAATTTTAGGACTATTAAATGTCATTAGAAAATATTTGTTTGAAAGTTTTTTATTATTAATTATTTTACTGTCAATCTGATACAATCTGTCCCCCGTTCATTACCACTATTCCGGAAACTATAGTTGTAGTTGCAAATCCGGTAAGCTTTTGGCCTATAAAAGGTGAATTCTTACATTTTGATTCGAATTTTTCTATAGTTTTTGTTTGCTTCAAATCTATTATGGTTATGTCCGCATCACTTCCTACTGAAAGTGTTCCCTTGTTCAATCCAAGCACTTTTGCAGGCCCGCATGTAATTTTAGATATTGCTTCTCTAAATGAAATTACTTTTTCATTTACAAGTTTGGTTATTATCAACGGCACCATAGTTTCCAGGCCTATTATTCCAAAAGGTGCAACCCTAAATTCCTGTTCTTTTTCTTCAGCAAGATGCGGAGCATGGTCAGATGCTATGCAATCAATAGTTCCGTCAGCAAGTCCTTTGCAAATAGCATTGATATCAGCTTTTGTCCTTAAAGGTGGATTCATTTTCGTATTTGTGTTATAATCTGTATTTTTAATTTCTTCATCTGTTAACGAGAAATAGTGGGGCGCGGTTTCTGCAGTTACTTTTATTCCTCTTTTTTTAGAATTTCTTACTATTTCGACCGAACGTTCGGTACTCATATGTGCAATATGAATTCTCCCGCCGGTCAATTCCGCTAAAGCGATATCTCTTTCAACCATAATTTCTTCTGCCTGTCTTGGTATTCCTTTTAGTCCCAGGACCGTGGAAATATAACCTTCGTTGATTTCCCCGTTTGCCGAAAGATTCATATCCTCACAATGAGAAATCACAGGAAGACCGAACATTTTACTGTATTCAAGCGCACGTCTCATTATTATAGAATTCATCACCGATTTGCCGTCATCCGATATTGCGATGATGCCCGCACCTTTCATTTTACCGATTTCTGCAAGTTCCAAACCATTGCTTCCTTTTGTTATTGCTCCTATCGGAAAAACATTTACAATTCCTTCGTTGCTTGCAGTTGATAATATAAATTTTACGCCGGATACTGAATCAATCACCGGTTGTGTGTTCGGCATTGAACATATCGTTGTAAATCCGCCGACAGCGGCAGCACGGGTTCCCGTTTTTATTGTTTCTTCGTCTTCCCTGCCCGGTTCTCTAAGATGAGTATGCATATCAATTAAACCGGGAACGACAAATTTTCCATTTGCATCAATTACTTTTATATTTGATTTGCGTTTTTTAGATTCCGGTTTTAAACTAATATTTACTATTTTCCCATTTTCTATAAGTATATTTGCTTTTTTTTCAAACTTATTTGCAGGATCACAAACGATTCCGTTAAGAATTAAAAGTTTCACTTTCACCTCCATCACCGCCGGCAAGTAAGTATAGAACTGACATCCGTATCGCGATTCCGTTTGTAACCTGTTCGGTTATTACCGAGTTTTTGCTTTCGGCAACTTCAGAAGATATTTCTGCACCTCTGTTCATCGGACCCGGATGCATTATTACGATATCGTTTTTTGCATTTCTTAATTTGTAAGAATTTATTCCGAATATTTCGCTGTATTCCTCGAAGGTCGGAAAAAGGTTCTGTTCTTGTCTCTCCCTTTGTATTCTTAATATGTTTATAACATCCAGTTTATGCATAATTTTTTCGATGTTATGGTGAACCTCTACATTGAGTTTCTCTATTTCTGCCGGAATTAAAGTTGCAGGACCTACTACAAACACATTAGCGCCAAGCTTATTTAATCCCCAAATATTTGAACGTGCAACCCTTGAATGTAAGATATCGCCTATGATTGCAACATTAAGGCCTTTTATTTTTTCTTTCTTTTCTAATATAGTAAATATATCCAAAAGACCTTGGGTCGGATGTTCGTGCATACCGTCACCGGCATTTATTACGGATGCCGATATCGTTTTTGAAACTATGTGTGCGGCACCTGACATTCCGTGCCTTAATACTACAAAATCTGCTTTCATTGCTTCGATTGTTTTAACGGTATCTATTAGCGATTCGCCTTTTACTACCGATGAAGCCGAGACAGAAATACCTATCGTATCTGCACTTAAACGTTTCGCAGCAAGTTCAAAAGAGGTTCTGGTTCTTGTTGAAGGCTCATAAAAAAGGAGGACAACTGTTTTTCCTCTTAAGGTTGGTACTTTTTTAACTGTTCTTGTAAAAAGATTTTTGAAAGGTTTAGCTGTCTGGATTATAAGTTCAATTTCTTCTTTTGATAAATATTCTAAGCCTAGTAAATCCTTTTGTTTCAGCTTCATTTAACTCCTCCGAGACCATTGAAAAGATTCAATGGTCTTGATTACACGGATTTCTAAAAGCGATTACACTGATTTAACTACAAGTCCTAACCTGCCTACCGTCAGGCAGGTCTGTGTAATCTGTGTAATCGATGATTATTTAAGTTTTTAACAATTATATTATTCTTTATTGTATACAATAACCTTATCTTTTTCGTCAAACTCTTTTAAGTCAACGCTTATTCGTTCTTTCTTTGATATAGGATAATTTAAACCGACAAAATCCGGCTGTATAGGCAGTTCTCTGCCTCCTCTATCTATAAATACCGCCAGCTTTATTGTTCTCGGCCTGCCAAAATCTATTAATTCATCAAGTGCCGCTCTTATAGTTCTTCCCGTATATAAAACATCGTCAACAAGAACTATATCTTTACCTGTTATATCAAACGGTATTTCAGTTTCTTGAACAACCGGTTGTTTAGAAATATGATTTACATCATCCCTGTATAAAGTTATATCTAAAGTTCCGCAAGGTATTGTTTTATTTGTAATATTTTCTATTATAGAAACTACCCTTTTTGCAATGAAAACTCCCCGGGTTTGAATTCCTATAAACACTAAATTATTAACACCGTGTAATCTCTCAATTATCTCGTGAGCAAGACGTTTTAATGTTATCGACATCTCTTTATCAGTCATTATAACTTTTTTTGGGATTGATTTCATATCGAAAACTCCTATAGATCCTTCGGTCGCATAACGACCTCAGGATGATTCCGCTTGCTCGGAATCATTTGTAATTTCTGTATCCCACTTTTTTTAATTTTAAAGATTTTGTAACAACGCCCTTTTCGAGATCTTCTTTAAAACTTAAAATCTTCTTTTTAAGTGATTGGTTCTTAAGAGCTAAAATCTGGGCTGCAAGTAAAGCGGCATTATATGCACCGGTTTCACCTATAGCAACAGTTGCAACCGGTATCCCTTTAGGCATTTGAATGATTGAATAAAGCGAATCTACTCCTGAAAGTGCATCTGTTTTCAACGGTATCCCAATCACAGGTATTGTAGTTAAAGATGCCACAACACCGGGAAGATGCGCCGCGCCGCCGGCGCCCGCTATAACTACCTGGACACCTCTTTTTGTTAAATTTTTTGCATATTGAGTTGTAAATTCCGGAGACCTGTGGGCTGATGCTATTGTCATTTCAAACGGTATATCGAAATATTCCAATACTCCTGCACAATGTTTCATCTGTGGCAAATCGGAATCACTACCCATTACAATGCTTACAAGCGGATTAGCCATACTCCCTCCCGAGATATAATTTTTATTATATCTGATTACACAGATTTCCAACACCAATTACACCGATTATAAACCGTTGACTTTAATCTGTGTAATCTGCCGTGTAATCCGCGTAATCAAACATCCTTCTCTTTATAGGATGTTTATTATTGAGATAATCTTTTAGCCGCTATATCTTTGCGATAATGCATGCCTTCAAACTTTATTTTTTCTAAATTAGAATATACTTTCGATATAGATTCTTTTAATGTCGGGCCTATTGCACTGATATTTAAAACTCTGCCGCCGGATGTTAAAAATTTACCATTTTCAAGTTTTGTTCCTGCATGAAATACAACCGCATCTTTAATATTATCCAAGCCGGATATTTCTTTTCCTTTTTCGAATTTTCCGGGGTAACCGCCGGATGCCAATACAACCGATACGCAATATCCGTTATACCATTCAATTTTATATTTGCTTAATTCTCCGTTAACCGTTGCAGAAACTAAATCTAACAAATCAGTTTTTAAAAGCGGTAGTATCGCTTGTGTTTCGGGATCACCGAACCTAACATTAAACTCCAACACCTTTGGACCTTCCTTTGTCAGCATAATACCTACATAAATTATACCTTTAAAATTTAACTTTTCTAAATTTATACCATTTAAAAAACTATCGAATATTTTATCAGAAGCCTTTTTATCAACTAAATTTACCGGTGCATATGCGCCCATTCCACCGGTATTAGGTCCTTTATCAAAATCAAATATTCGTTTATGGTCCTGGGCCGGTATTAACGGTAATATTGTTTTACCGTCACAAAAGGCAAGCAGTGACGTTTCTTCGCCGGAAAGCTTTTCTTCGATAACGATATTTTTCCCTGCTTCTCCAAATATCTTATTAACCATTATTTCTTTTAAAGCATCCTGGGCTTCTTTTACGTTATCGCATACGAAAACACCCTTGCCTGCAGCAAGACCATCAGCTTTGATAACAACTGAAGGATTAGAATTTATATATTTCAATGCTTTCTCGTAATTATCAAATACTTCAAAAGATGCAGTCGGGATATTATACTTTTTCATGAACGTCTTTGCAAATACTTTGCTCGATTCCAATTGAGCCGCTCTTTTATCCGGACCAAATATTTTTAGATTCTTTTTATTGAAATAATCCACAATTCCTTCAGAAAGCGGAATTTCAGGACCTACAACAGTTAAATCAATTTTATTTTCTAGAACAAAATCTGATATTTTTTCAAAATCTAAAGAATCGATATTAACACATTCGGCAATCTTAGAAATTGCACCGCTGCCGGGAATGCAAAATATTTTTTTTATTTTATTGCTCTTTGACAGTTTCCACACTATTGCGTGTTCCCTGCCGCCGGAACCTATTACAAGAATGTTCATTCTTTCATTCAACCCCGTTAGAGATAGGAAGCATTTTTAAATGCTTCCGTCTAATATTAATAAAACTTTTCATATTTTTTCATACCTATATTTAGCAACGTATTTTAAGATTACAAACTAATCTCTAACGGGGCTAACATTTACCGTTATTTTTCTTTTTAGGCGGTTCTACTGGATAATCATTATTAAAACAAGCAAGACAAAAATCTTCTTTTTT
Source organism: Elusimicrobia bacterium RIFOXYD2_FULL_34_15 (assembly GCA_001800605.1). Lineage (GTDB taxonomy): Bacteria > Elusimicrobiota > UBA8919 > UBA8919 > UBA8919 > UBA9627. The sequence goes on along the minus strand of MGVS01000051.1, from coordinate 23,763 downwards.
CATTCCCGTCGCTTTCACTAAACCGTCAATAGATAAATAAGATAGCGTATCAACCCCTATATATTTCCTAATTTCTTCAACCGACTTATTTGCTGCTATCAGTTCGGTTTTTTGCGGTGTATCTATACCATAAAAGCATGGGCACTTTATCGGAGGTGAACTAATCCTATGATGAATTTTCTTGACACCGGCATGTTTTAACATCCTAATCAGTTTCCTGCTCGTTGTGCCCCTGACAATAGAATCATCAACTAAAATTATTTTTTTGCCTTTTAAAGTTTCCGGTACAGGATTGTATTTTATTTTTGCTCCAAAATCACGTATTTCCTGTTTAGGTTCAATAAATGTCCTTCCTATATAGTGATTTCTTATAAAACCGATTTGATATGGAATTTTTGATTGTTCCGCTAATCCGACGGCTGCCACATTAGCCGAGTCAGGAACTGAAATAACATAATCGGCATCGGCAGGTGATTCTTTTGCCAGTTGTTTACCAAGATTTTTTCTTATACTATAAACAGATTTACCAAATACTTTAGAATCAGGCCTGGCAAAATATATATACTCAAAAATACAAAACGCTCTTTTTTTGTTTTGAGAAAATTTTATAGAATGCATTTTCTTGTTATAAAAAGAAATAATCTCGCCCGGTTCCACATCTCTTACATATTGTGCGCCGATTATATCAAGAGCGCAAGTTTCCGAAGATATAACAAATGAATTTTTTAATTTACCGATGCAAAGAGGCCTAAAACCATACGGATCACGTGCTGCTATAATTTTATTATCTAATAGAAATAATAAGGAATAAGCGCCGGTAACATTTGATAAAGCATCAGCAATTTTTTCTTCTATATTTTTTTTCTTTGATTTCGCTATTAAATGAAGTATAACCTCACTATCCGAAGATGTCTGAAATATCGAACCTTCTTCCTCTAATTTTTCTTTTAATGAACCTGCATTGCAAAGATTACCGTTATGAGCGATTGCCAAATTGCCTTTAATGAATTTTATAGCAAGCGGTTGTGCATTTAACAGCGAGGTAGAGCCGGCAGTAGAATACCTTACATGCCCTATTGCATTTGAACCTTTAAGCCCGTTCAAATCATCCTTAGCAAAAATCTCCGAAATCTGTCCCATACCCAGCTTACTATGGAATTTTTTACCGTCAGATGATATTATTCCTCCGGATTCCTGTCCGCGGTGCTGTACCGCATAAAGACCAAGATATGTCAGTTTTGCAGATTCAGTATTGTTATATACGCCAAATATTCCGCACATAATTTAACCCCAGTAACGTGTAACGGATAATGCTTGCCCGCCGAAGACCTAGTGGCGGGAGTAAAGAGTAAAATACATGGATTAAAAGATTTAAAGATTGATAGCAGTGATTAAATCATTGTAATCAGGTTTATAAAATCTTTTAATCATTCGTTCAAATTCCCGTAATTATATTTTATTACAAATTACTCTTCGCATAATCAACAGCATTTTTCAATATCATTAAACCAAATGGCTCGACATTTTTGTCTTTTGTCCAAAGAGGATATTGCTGTTTTACTACAAATCTTTCAGGATGAGGCATAAGGCCAAAAATATTACCTTCAGGATTGGTAATGCCAACAATATCTTCTACGGAACCATTGGGATTATATGGGAACCCGCTGCTTTTGCCTTTTTCATCGACATATTTAAAAACTATTTGGGAGTTTTGTTTTATTTTCTTTAATGTATCTTTTTCACAAACAAATTTGCCTTCCCCGTGTGCAATGGGCAGCTGAATCACATCAGGCAGGCCTTTCGTCCATATCTTGTTCGCAATACCTTTCATTGTTTTTAAATACACCCATCTGCACTCAAATTTTCCGGAATCATTGTTCGTTAGAGTCACCGATTGTTTGTTTTCTATAAACGGGAAAAAACCGGATTTAACAAGTATCTGGAAACCGTTGCAAATTCCGATTATAAGTTTTCCATTTTTAGTAAATTCCATTATTTCGTTTTTTAGCTTGTATTTCAGTTTGTTTGCAAACACTTTACCTGCAGAAATATCGTCACCGTATGAAAAACCGCCCGGGACCGCCAGAATTTTATAATCAGAAAAACTCTTTTCATTTCTTAAGAATTTGTTTATATGAACTATTTCCGGATCAGCACCCGCAAGTTTAAATCCGTTTGCTGTTTCAATATCGCAGTTAGTACCTGCAGTCCTTAGGACGATTACTTTTGTTTTATTCATAATAATCAATTAAAAATTAAAAAACTTGTCCCGTTTTTACGGGATCAAAATTATCCGCCACTAAGTCACTGGCGGACCTGACTGCCGTCAGGCAAGTTCCGCCTAAGCATCAATGGCGGAAAAATTTTGGTGCTTTTCCATGAACCACGAACTATCAACTATGAACTTTTTACCTTTTACCCATTACCCATTACTCGTTACCCGTTACTTATTTTTTTCCTTTCTTCTTTGAAAAAATCAATGCTTCCCTTACCAAACCCGCAAACAATGGATGCGCATTCAAAGGTCTTGATTTGAATTCCGGATGAAATTGCGTCGCTACAAACCAAGGATGATTTTTTACTTCCACTATTTCAACTAAATCACCATTTTGTCCCGCAATTACAAGACCCTTGGAAGTAAGTATTTCTTTATATTTGTTGTTAAATTCGTATCTATGCCTGTGCCTTTCAGATATTTTTTCTTTTTTGTATTCTGTATAAGCAATAGATTTTTTACTTAAAATACACGGATAACCGCCAAGACGCATTGTACCGCCTTTTTGAGTATCGTCACATTGACCCGGCAAATAATCTATTACAGGATATGGAGTGTTTTTATCGAATTCGGAACTATTTGCATTTTTTAAACCGCACGCATTTCTAGCAAAATCCATAACAACACACTGCATGCCCAGGCAAATTCCCAAAAACGGAACTTTTTTTTCTCGTGCATATTGTGAAACTTTTATTTTTCCTTCTATTCCGCGGTCACCGAAACCACCCGGCAGAATTATTCCGTCTGCAGTTTTTAAATCATCATTCAAAGACTTGCTTTCGACATCAACATATTTTATTTTCACATTTGTCTTATTTGGATATTCAGAATGTATTAAAGCGGCACAGATACTTTTGTAGGCATCTTTTAAACCCGTGTATTTACCAGTAATAGCGATTTCAACGGTAGTTTTATATTTCTTTTTGCTTTCAACCATATCTTCCCATTTTTTCAATTCATGTTTTCTGGAAGTAACATGTAAATATTTCAGTATTATTTCGTCTAATCCCTGGTTTTTTAAAATAAGCGGTATAGCATAAATATTTCCTGCTCCCACATCAACCTCTTCCATTACGGCATCTTTTGTAACATTACAAAACAAAGATATCTTTCCTTTCAAATCATCATTGAGAGGTTTTTCAGACCTTGCAATTATAATGTCCGGCTCTATACCTATCTCTCTGAGTTTTCCGACTGATTGCTGTGTAGGTTTTGTTTTTAATTCTTCCGCAGCCCTGATATATGGAATTAAAGTTAAATGAACATATAATACATTTTCCCTACCTATGTCTATTTTCATTTGTCTTATTGCTTCTAAAAACGGCAGCCCTTCTATGTCGCCAACCGTACCGCCTAATTCTACTATAGTTATTTCTGCCGTTTCACCAACTTTTTTTATCCGTGATTTTATTTCATTTGTTACATGCGGGATTACCTGTATCGTTTTACCGAGATATTCGCCGTTTCTTTCTTTTCTTAATACAGATTCGTATATCTGTCCCGCAGTAAAATTATTCATTTTGGACATATTTATATCCAAAAATCTTTCATAGTAACCTAAATCTAAATCTGTTTCTGCGCCATCTTCGGTAACATATACTTCTCCGTGCTGATAAGGACTCATTGTTCCGGGATCAATATTTAAGTAGGGGTCAATCTTCATTACATTTACTTTTAATCCCCTGCTTTTTAAAAGCATCCCGATAGATGCTGTCGTTATACCTTTTCCTAAAGACGAAACCACTCCGCCCGTTACAAAAATAAATTTTCTAATCATAATTACCCAATGTTTTCTGCCAACTGTTTTTTAACTCTGATATATCAGAGTCAATTACTGACTTTTTACGCAGTCCATTTACAATAAACTTTTTATTTTTAACAACCTGGCCTATTTTCGCAAAATTTGCTCCTTGTAAAATTCTATTAAAATCTTTTTCCTTTTCCTTTCTTACTTCAACGATAAACCTGCTATTTGATTCTGAAAACAAAATTGCTTCATCTGATTTTATATTTTCAGCAGGAACATTTTTTAAATTTATTTCCATTCCCAATCCGCCTGAAAAACACATCTCGCTGCACGACACAGCAATTCCGCCATCTGAACAATCATGGCAGGAATCCACAGTTTTCTGTTCTATTGCTTCCTGCAGGGCAGTCATTTGTTTTTTTGCATTTTCAAAATCAACTCTTGGCAGAACCTCATCCTTAGTTAACCCGACTATATAGACAGGATTTCCGGATTTTTTTAAATCCATAGTAATACATTTTTTTATATCATCAATAACTGAAATTGCCGAAATTAACAACGTCGGGGGTATTGAAACCGTTTTAGAGCCCAGTTTATATTTATTATTTAAACTATCTTTGCCTGAAATAAAAGGAGTTTCAAAAACTTTACCCATATCATAACATGCCTCGCAAGTCATTACAATTTCACCTAACTGCTCGGGTGTATCCAAGGCACCCCAGCAAAAATTGTCAAGAAGTGCTGTTTTTTTCAAATTACCGCCTACCGCAACCAAATTTCTAAGTGCTTCGTCTATTGCGGATACAGCCATTGAATATGCATCTTTTTTCCCATATAGATTTACACCGTTTGAGACCACAATACCTTTATCAGAATCCGGTAAAGGTTTCAAAACAGCAGCATCTGAAGGTCCGTCATTTTTTACTCCAACCAGGGGTTTTATAACTGTTTGTGCCTGAACTTCGTGGTCGTATTGGCGTATAACCCATTCCTTGGAACAAACATTGAGCGATGATAAAATTTCTTTTAATCTATTAGTGAGATTTTTACTTTTTATTTTTTTGACTGCAGACTTTTTCTCATTCCAAACTGCGGATTTATGACGTTTTGGTATCCCATCATGCAGGAATTTCATATCCAAAGAACATACTATTTTGCTATCATAAAAAACTTCAAGTTTTCCGGTATTCGTAAATTCGCCCAAGACAGTGGCTTCCACATCTTCATCAGTAAATATTTTTAAAATTTCCTCTAAATTATTTTTCGGTACCGCAAATACCATTCTTTCCTGTGCTTCCGAAATCCATATCTCCCAAGGTTGAAGCCCTTTATATTTAAGCGGAGCTTTTTCAAGATGCACTTTTGCACCGTTTGAAAATATCGCAAGTTCGCCGATTGCCGAAGAGAAACCTCCTGCACCGCAATCAGTCACCGCATTGTATAAATTTTTATCTCTTGCAATCAGCATTGTATCCAAAACTTTTTTTTCTACAATCGGATTACCAATCTGAACAACGGTGGATGATACATTTTCGTCAAGAGAAAGCGAAGAGAACGTTGCTCCGTGAATACCGTCTCTGCCTGTTTTACCGCCAACCGCTAAAATTATATCACCGGGTAAAACTTTTTTAAAAGCTTTATCTTTTGGTAACATTCCGACTGTTCCGCAATATACAAGCGGATTATGTATATAGCCTTCATCAAATAATATCGTGCCGTTTGATGTCGGAATTCCCATTCTGTTGCCATAGTCTCTGACTCCTGAAACTACACCTTTAAAAACCCTCTTTGGATGCAAAACACCTTTCGGAACCTTTTCCTGAGGGTAATTATCGGGTCCAAAACAGAAAATGTCGGTATTCATTATAGGTTTTGCACCAAGCCCGACACCTAAAATATCTCTAATAACTCCGCCGATACCGGTGCCTGCACCGCCGTATGGTTCGATCGCAGAAGGATGATTATGTGTTTCCACTTTAAAAGCAACCGCATCCTTATCATCAAACTCTATAACTCCTGCGTTGTCTTGAAATACTGAGATACACCATTTCTTATTTAACTCTTTTGTAATTTTAAATATTGTATCTTTTAAAAGATTTTTATAAAGCTTTTTTTGCGGCTTGCCGCCAATCTTTGTATAATTGAAATCAATAGAACTTGTAAGTGTTTTATGCTTGCAGTGTTCCGACCATGTCTGAGCTATAGTTTCAATTTCAACATCAGTCGGATTTTTGCCTAAATCTTTGAAATATTTTTGTACAACTAACATTTCTTCAAGATTTAATGATAAAAGATATTTTTTACTCATCTCCTGAAGTTGAGTTTCGCTTGCGCTCAATATATCAATTGTCTTTATTTCCATGTTATTTTTAACCTTTTTATTTTTCCGCCACTAAGTCGTTCTTGCCCGCCATAGTATTAGTGGCGAGGGTGGACCTGACTGCCGTCAGGCAAGTTCCGCCAGAGTTTCAGTGGCGGAAACTTCCACCATTACTCGTTACCCATTACCCATTACCCATTACCCGTTACTGTCTTATTACATATTCCTGTACTACCGTATTCGATAATATTTTTTCAGCAATATTTTTTACATTTGTTGATGACAGTTTACCTTTTAAAAAATATCTTTTACCGGTTCTAACTTTTACATCTTTATCAATATTCATATCCTTAATACCAATATGCACCGTATCTGCCACAGCATCGGTAACACCGCTTTTATAATACACTTCAATTGCAATTCCGCTTTCTTTAGAATCAGAATTTATTGTTATTTTCTGAGTTATAGGGTCAACCAGCAAATCATTAGAAATTTCTTCAATTTCATGCAGTGAAATATCTCCGGAAATTTCATAAATCTGTGAAACTTTAATTGATTTAACCGTTTTCAAACCTAAATCTATAATATCCTTTAAAGTTCCTTTAGATTCGGCGTCTAAAGCATTATCTTTATGCTCAATTAAAATTTTGTAATTACTCACACAATCTCCTCTGAACTTCAAGATATCTTGCCTTTGTTTTTTCAACTATGTCCTTAGGGAGTTCCGGTACCGGCGGTTGTTTATTCCAGTTAATCGCAATCAGATAATCACGGACAAATTGCTTGTCAAAATTTTCCTGTGATTTACCGGGCGCGTATTTTTCTTTATCCCAGAATCTTGAAGAATCCGGTGTAAATATTTCATCAATTAAAATAACTTTTCCGTCTACTATCCCATATTCAAATTTCGTATCTGCGATTATGATACCTTTTGTTGATGCATACTCGGATGCTTTTTTATAAATCGCTACACTTTTTTCCTTGATAATTTTTATCACGTCTTTTCCTGCAATTTTCGATGCTTCTTGCTCGGTTATATTTATATCATGTTCACCGTCCGGCGCTTTCGTCGAAGGAGTAAAAATAATTTCGGGAAGTTTTTCTGATTCTTTAAGTCCTTTTGGTAATTTAATTCCGCAGACACTGTTGGATTTTTGATATTCCTTCCACGCGCTTCCGGAAAGATAACCGCGGATTATTACTTCAATATCTACACGTTTTCCTTTTTTAACAAGCATTGAACGGCCGTCTAAATCTTCTGCAATATTGCGGGGAATCACCTTGTATATTTCATTTATATCTGCCGATATAAGGTGATTTTCTACTATATCTTTTAAATAATTAAACCAGAAAACCGAGATTTTAGTTAAAATCTTGCCTTTATCAGGTACTAATGTCGGCAGGATAAAATCAAAACAGGAAATTCTATCGGTTGCAACAATCAGTAATTTATCATCGCCAACTGCATATACATCCCGGACTTTACCGCTATAAACTTTACTGATATCAGTCATTACTTTTTCTCCTGTTTTAATTTTTCTCTGGCTTCTTCGAAAATCGGTTCGGCATATTCACTGTCCCATGTCCGTTCTTCAAAACTTCTCTTTTGTACCGTTTTGACAAATGACTCAAACTCTTTATAATAACTTCCGTATATATGGAAACTATCGGCAATATCTGTATATCTGCCAAGTAAAACTTTTTTATTTATATTTTTAGAAATCTTTTCCGCGACTATTCTCTGCAAATCTGTTAATGCAAAGATATTCATAAATGCCGCTTTATAACCGTCTCTCGAACGCCAATTTGTGTTCATATTCAAGACCAATTCTTTGTTTTCATTTTCCAGCATTCTAAACCATATTCTCTGAAGGCAAGGTGCATCATACGTCTGTGGGTCACTTCCCACATTCCATGTTATTGCTTGTGCCCTGCGTGTATACGAAGTTTTTGAAAGTTTGTCAATTATATAATTTATCTGATTTATTACTTTACCTTCTATTTTATACGAAAAAATTCTTTCGTGATATGTGTATGTCCATTTATGCTCGGCAGGATTAATCCAGTTATCATGTATACCGTCTACCACTTCCTGCCTGTACACTTCAAGGGTATCAAGCCCTGCCGGGAAACATCTGTGTATTCTTGGTTCCTTGAACGGATTGTGGCATACCATTACCATCGTGCAATCTTTGCTTGGCGGATCGCCAGGTTTATCATATTCCGTTTTTATCTGAACACCCTCATTCCACACTTTCAATACAGCTTTTTCCCAGACTTCTGGTAACGTTTCGCCCTCAACTAAAAATACCGGTATGTTTCCATTATTCATTATTTATTTTCCCCTGATATAATATACATTATATCTGATTACACAGATTATTAACATTGATTACACTGATTAGAATCTGATCCTTTAATAGAAATCTGTGTAATCTGTCTTCTGCTAATCTTTTTAATCAGACATCCTTCTCTTTATAGGATGTCATATTTTATTCCCACTCTATTGTTGCAGGCGGTTTTGATGTTATATCGTACACGACCCTGTTTACGCCTTTTACTTCGTTCACAATTCTTGTAGATATTTTTTGAAGTAATTCATACGGCATTTTTGTAAAGTCGGCCGTCATTCCGTCCAAACTCTCAACTATTCTAACGGCTATTACACTTTCATAAGTTCTTTCATCGCCCATAACTCCGACTGTTTTGACAGGAATTAGTATCGCAAATGACTGCCATACTTTATAATAATAACCGGATTTTTTCATTTCATCGATTAAAATCCAGTCCGCTTCTTTCAATATATTTAATCTTTCTTCAGTTATTTCACCCATAATCCTTATTGCAAGACCCGGACCCGGGAATGGCTGTCTGTTAACAAGCTCGTCCGGAACATTTAATTTGCTACCTATAATCCTTACTTCATCTTTAAAAAGATATCTTAGGGGTTCAATAAGAGAAAGTTTCATTTTCTCGGGAAGTCCGCCTACATTATGATGTGATTTTATTGTTGAAGAAGGCCCCTTTACCGGCAATGATTCAATAACATCAGGGTAAAGTGTTCCCTGTGCTAAAAATTTTACATTTTTTATTTTCTTTGCTTCCCTGTCAAATACTTCTATAAATACTCTACCTATAATTTTTCTTTTCTTTTCCGGATCAACGACGCCCTTAAGTTCTTTTAAGAAAACATCTTTGGCATCAATAAACCGCATATTCATTTTGAATTCTTTTTGAAAAACAGTTTTTACTCTTTCGCCTTCTTCTTTTCTTAAAAGACCGTTGTCCACAAAAATTGCAACCAATTTCTTACCTATCGCTTTATTTAATATTACTGCAGCTATAGAGGAATCAACTCCGCCTGAAACTCCGCATATTACGTTTGAATTACCGACTTTTTTTCTTATCTCGGCAATTTGCTCATCTACAAACGACTTTAAATTCCAGTCTCTTTTTGCTTTGCAAATTTTAAGCACAAAATTATTAAGCAGATTTTTACCGAATTCAGTATGAACAACTTCCGGATGGAACTGAACACCGTAAATCTTATTTTCGGTATTTGCAAATGCCGCACAACCTATATTTTCCGAATGCGCTATTTTTGTGAATCCCTTCGGAAGTGTTTTAATCCTGTCGGAATGGCTCATCCACACATTAAAACTCTTTGGAGTTTTGTCAAAAAATATATCTTTTTTATCAACAAACAATTTTGATTTTCCGTATTCACGTAAGCTGCCTTTTATAACCTCGCCTCCAAATATCTTTGCAATAAGCTGCATCCCGTAGCAAACGCCTAAAATAGGAATTCCAAGTTTAAAAATATAATCGTCACATGCAGGTGAACCTTTTGAAATTACTGAGGCAGGCCCGCCTGACAATATTATTCCGGAAGGTTCTTTTTTAAGTATTTCTGCTATTTCAGCATTATAAGGAAGGACTTCGGAAAAAACATTCATTTCACGAATTCTTCTCGCTATTAAATGCGTATATTGTGACCCAAAATCAAGAATTATTATCATTATAACTCCAATTAAAAATTAAAAAACTTGTCCCGTTTTTACGGGATCAAAATTATCCGCCACTAAGTCGCTGGCGGACCTGACTGCCGTCAGGCAAGTTCCGCCTAAGCACCAATGGCGGAAAAATTGTGGTATTAGTTCTATGAACTACTTGTCTGCTATGTGCTGTATCCTGTATCCTGCCTGCCCGCCTACGGTTTCTTGTCCGCCAAAGTTTCAGTGGCGGAAGTGGCGGGTGTACTGTAGTTATTTGCCCATTCCTACACCCTGCATCTTCTGCATTATTTTTCCTTCGTGCTTTATTTCGGGTGCGATGACTATTTCAACCAATTGCATCTCTTTAATATTTTTTACGCCAAGCGAACCCATGCTTGTCTTTAATGCACCTACTAAATTTTGTGTTCCGTCATCAGTTCTTGCGGGTCCTAATAATATGTCTTTGAGTTTACCGGTCAATCCGACATGAATGCCTGTTCCTCTCGGAAGATTTTTGTGGCTTGTTGCCATTCCCCAATGATAGCCCTTGCCCGGAGATTCCTCCGAACGTGCAAAACCGGAACCTATCATAACTGCATCTGAACCGCAAGCAAATGCTTTACATATATCACCGCCGGTTACCATTCCGCCATCAGCTAATATAGAAACATAGCGGCCTGTTTTTTTAAGATAAAAATCTCTTGCAGAAGCACAGTCAACAATCGCCGTTACCTGAGGTACTCCGATTCCCAAAACACCCCGTGAAGTACATGCTGCGCCGGGTCCGATTCCTACAAGTATTCCTGCACATCCGGTTTCCATTAAATCAAGTGTTGCAGCATATGTAACGGTATTGCCTATAATTACCGGAATTTTCAGCGAGCTGCAGATTTTCTTTAAGTCAACTTTTTCCTGCCTGCTTGATATGAAATTTACTGAAGTAACGGTTGATTGAATGACAAAAAGATCACAGCCGGCTTCCTGTGCTAACTTTGAATATTTTTCTGCATCTTTTGGAATTGTCGAAACTGCAGCTAAAACACCGCCTTTTTTAATTTCGGAAATTCTCTTTGAGATTAATTTTTCTTTTACCGGTTCCTCATAAACTTTCTGAATAATTTCAGTGGATTTTCTGTCTTTAGTTTTGCAGGCTTCCCTTATTTTTTCAATTGCTTCTTCAGGATTTTCGTATCTAGTCTGAACACCATCCAGGTTTAACACTGCAAGACCGCCAAGTTTCCCCAAAGCTATTGCAAAATTTACATCAACAACTCCATCCATTGCAGATGCTAAAATTGGTACTTTTAATTCTAGATTTCCTAATTTTGTTGTAACATCCACATCATCAATATCAATTGTCTTCGTAGAAGGAACAAGCGCGATTTCATCAAAACCGTAAGCTCTCCTCGCCTCCCTGTCCCTCCCAATAAAAAACGGCATATTTTCCTCCTATAACTTTATTAATTTAATTTTTGATTTTAACGGTACAGAATTATCCACCGATACGGCAGGCCCTGTACTGAAACAACCGGGCAAGCAAACCCATTTTTGACTTCTTTTTAGCTATGTGTACCTGTAGAACCAAATCCACCTTCACTTCTTACTGTTTGATCTAAATCTTCTACTTCTTCCCAATTTATCTTTTCTACCTTACAAAGTGCCATTTGTGCTATCCTTTCTCCGCTTTTTATTTCTACAGTTTCATTTGAGCTATTATACATAATGGCACAGATTTCCCCGCGGTAACCTGAATCAATCGTGCCGGGTGTATTAAGTACTGTAATACCTTTTTTTATTGCTAATCCGCTTCTTGGCCTTACCTGAAGTTCGTAACCTTCAGGAATAGAAACTTTCAAACCGGTGGGTATAAGCTGTCTTGAAAACGGCTTAATTAAAACATCTTCACCGGCATTTATTAAATCAACACAAGAATCACCGTTATGCTGATACTGCGGAAGTTTTATTTCTTTCTTTAATTTCAGTACTCTCACCTGCATTTTTGTCCTCCACTAAATATTCACCTTTATGTCGGTCTTTCAACTCACCTTTTTTGGATTTATTCCAATTGGATATTCTTGAATAATAACCGACAATTCTCGTTATGCCATAAACGCTGTCGGAACCGCATCTTGAGCAGTCATCTTTTATTCCACGAACCATCCTATGGCAGTCGTTGCAGACCGTAAACTCCGGAGAAATTGTTATCTGTGCACACTTTGTATTTCTCCAGGTTTTCTCAATAAGATTTAGAATTGAAGACGGCTGCGGTCTTTCTTCGCCAATAAATGCATGTACTATTGCACCGCTTTCTATAAGAGAATGATACTGACTCTGTTTAACTATCCTGTCAATCAATCCTACCGGAGCATTAGCTGCGAAATGAATGCTATTCGTATAATAATATTCATCCTTATTTATATCGCCTTTTATAACTTCCTTTGCCTGCGGAAATCTTTGCAAGTCCACTTTTGCCATTCTTCTTGCCGCTGATTCTGCGGGACTTTCCTCAAGTGCGAATTTCAGATTATATTTCTTTTCATATTCCTTTGTTCTTAGATACATGTAAGATATTATCTTTAATCCTAACTTGAATACTTCGTCGTTCTCGTGGAGCTGCCTACCCGTCAGGTGCTGGACACATTCATTAAGTCCTAACATACCCATTATATATGTTGAATTTTCAAGATCAACATACGGCCTCTCATCTAATGCCGGTCTCCCCAATTGATAAAGCGGCATATTTTTATCAGACATAAGTTTTTTTACAAAACTTTTTTTCTGAAGATGTGCTTTTATGCATAAATCCATATCAAACGCTATTTCTTCCAGCAATTTATCTACATTTCCCCTGCCTGCCCTATAGGCAGCCTGAGGAAGATTTATTGTAACATTCTGGAAACCGCAGAAGCGCATTGACTCCGGATGTTCTATCATGTAATTATCCGTTATCTTTGTTCTTAAACGGCAGCACGCGGAAAGAGTAACCGCATCCCTATCAAAAATGAAATACGGTGTTCCATTTTCAGAAGCTACCAGGCACGCATAGTCCAAAATCTCTCTCTGTTTGGGATCAGAAAATGTTTCTTCATTTATATGTAAATCACATTTCGGGAAAGCAAAGACATGTCCATATTTATCGCCTTTTCTCCATACATCGAGAAGGGCCATCGCAAACATCTGTGCCTGTTTTTCGTAATCAGCGTATGTTCTTCCTGTATATTTACCGCCAGGCCCTATTGCAGGAACATTTTTCAAATACGCCGGTATTCCAGTATGAATATTTGCATCTAAAAACAAAACCTGTCCGCCTCTTGAAAAAGCCGATTGTGAAAGCGAAAAAATCAAATACTGGGCTTCCTGAATCATCTCTTCATATGTAGAATCTACCAAATAAGGTGCATAGAAAATATTCAAATACCCGACACCCAGCGCTCCAGCATAATATGCCTGCATAGAAGCAAGAAAAGTGTTAAGATGGCCAGTAAGCGTTCTTGCGTGTTTCGCAGGCGAAGATATAATTTCGAGATTTTCCAATTGTAATCCGTATTTCTTTATATACTCAAGAGAATGGCTCGAGCAGTAAACTCTGGTAGGATATCCTAAATCGTGTATATGAATGCGTCCTTCTAAATGAGCATCTGCGACATCCCTTGAAAAAATATTATTTAGTGCGTATTGTTTTAAAGTAATTTCTGCAATTGCAAGGTTGATTGCTTCCGGATTATGTTCAGCAATATTTGAGTTTTCTTTTCCTTTTGAAAATATTATTTCTTCAAGATTATATGTCGGAATACCAATAGATGCCTGTTTCTTTATTTTTGAAGAATAACCTAAAGCCAGAAGTTCGTTGTCTACAAGTTCCCTTAAAAGCGATGTTGTTATTTTATTTACACCGGAAGAAATAACTCTTTTTTCTACATTACCTGCAATCTGTCTTGCATCTGCGTGAGAAATTTTTGCTTCTTTTACCAATGCGTCCGCTATTTTGGTCTTATCCCAGAAAGATGTCTCTTCTTCCACTTCCGCCTGAACAAGCAGTGAGAGATCCGTCGAATCTGCTTTTTCTTTTCTTTTTGCTACTTTTAACCTTTTACGGATTTCGCTTTTTTCTATGCGTCTTCTCTGATATGAGTGAAACGTCAAATCGAATCTGCCGTCTATAAGAGCTTTCTCAACTGCATCGCTTATTGCCTGTGTTATGATTGTTTCTCCGGGGAGATAACTACCCCGCAATATTTTTAGAATATCGCGTATAACTTTATTTACCGTTTCCTTATTTTCACTGCCCCCTTCCCGGCTTGACCTAGTGATAGACGTAATTATTTTACTCTCGTCAAACGCCTCAAGCCTGCCATCTTCCTTCTTAACATAACTGAACCAACTTTTCATAAAACATCTCCCTGGCTTTAAACCATTTACCCCGTTCAAAAATGTTGCTAATATTATCTTTAACTATTTCATATTTTGAATATATTACAAAACTCCATTTTTTAACGGGGCTTGCTACTCTTAACTAAAGCGTTACCAACCTATTGATATTTTCTTTACCCTCAAACTCTTTCATTTCTTTTATTTCTGCTTCAGTATAAGGTTCTATACCGGAATATTTTTCATCAAGCGTATTACGCGGAATAAATTTTTGTATGGAGTATTTTTTATTTTTTATTTTTTTTATTATTTCTTTTACATCTTCAACATCCGTTATACCGGGAACTACTGTCGTCCTAAAAGAAACACCGACATAAGGATTTATATTTAATAAAATATCTACTGTCTTATTAATAGCACTTAAATCCACACTTACCCCGCACGCAATATCATATTTGGTTTTATCAAGCGATGTTTTTATATCCATTGAAATAAAATCTACCATCCCGGATGAAACAATATCTTTTATAACATCCGGCCTTGAACCGTTTGTATCAATTTTTACAGAAAATCCGTTATTTTTGATTTCAGAAATTATATTTTTTAAACCAGCATTTATCGTGGGTTCTCCACCGGTAATCACAAAACCATCGATCCAGCTCTTTTTATTTTTAAACTTGTTAATTATATCGGTAACCGAAATTTTATTTTCCGCTTTACCCAAAGCAAGTTCCTTATTTTGACACCACGGACAGCGGAAATTACATCCAGACAAAAACAAAACACAGGATATTTTTCCTTCCCAATCTAAAAGAGATGTTTCAAGATAATCAGCTACAAACATTTTCTATTTCCTTATCCATTGATCCCAGTGTGCTTCCACCCCACCGTTTAATTTCAACGCCGTTTTTTTCAACTAAAACTGTCGGCACATCAAACGCGCTGCTTACAGCAGCTTCCGTTAAACCGTCAAGTGTATCAAAATCATAATGAATTATTGCCGGTTTGTTGGAAAATTGTGACAAAACACTGTTGAGTTTTCCTATGGTTGTTTTACAGATATCACATTCTTTTTTGCTAAATATTTTTATTTTTATTCCCATGCTAATTTCCGGCTGTTTTTTAGTTTTAAGTACTTCGCCGGATTTAATAAAATCCATTTTTTCCTGTGACAACGAACAACTGCCATCTTCACAAACTTCTTTTTCCACAATATCCTCCCGAAGGGCTCGCCAACGTTTCAGTGGTGGCCCGAAGGTCTCGCCATAGCCTTAGTGGCGGACACTAAAATCAATATTATTAAACTTTATTTTTTCTTTTTAATTTTTCCAACTCTTTTAAAAAAGTATCAACACTGTCAAATTTCCTGTAAATCGAAGCAAATCTCACATATGCAACTTCATCTATTTTTTTTAAACTTTTCAAAACCATTTCGCCTATTGTTTTTGATGGAACTTCCATAATAAAATCCTGTAATTCCATTTCTATTTCACTAATTATTTTTTCTATTATATCTTCAGGTATCGGCCTTTTAACACAGGCCATTCTGATGCCTCTTTTCAATTTTTCAACGTTAAAAGGATCTCTTTTACCGTCGCTTTTTATTACTGTAAGTGGAGGGATTTCTACTCTTTCGTACGTGGTAAATCTTTTTTTACAATGGATGCACTCTCTTCTTCTTTTTATTATTGAACTTTCTTCTATATGGCGAGTATCACTAACATCGCAATCGTTCCGCCCGCAAAAAGGACATTTCATATGTACCTTCAAATACTACATGTTGTATCTTGTAAAATTTATTACACTAAATAACAGCCACACACTACAATATGTTCTATTGTTTTAAGTTTAACATACTACATGTAGTTTGTCAAGTATTTTTTTATTTTTTTTATTTTTTATTTTTGGAGGTTGGTTTTTGAAACGGTAAACCCCGTACGAAAATGTTGCAAATATTATTTCTTAACTATATAATATTTTAAATTTATTACAAAACTTCATTTTCTAACGGGGCAAGAATTTAATTCTGCTTATTTTTTCTGTTATAAATTTCCTCACCTAAATTAAGTACCGGAGCAATACCCAAAATCATATTAAATATTTTCAAATCCCCGATTGCTTCCGCATTTCTAACTTCGTGAAATTTGCCAAGCATAAATATGTTAACTAAAAATCTCGCAGCTCCAGAAACAAAAAAAAGTGTAAGTAAAATAGAACTAAATATTAAAGCGGGCATATGCGTTGCTAAATAGCCGCCGATAATTGCTCCAAGAAAAATACAAGTTCCATTTGTAAAATTGAAATATGACGCACAACGAGTCCTAACTTCGCAGGATGAAGAATCAAAGATAAAATTGACAACAGCAAGGTTAAATCCCGCCCATGCATAACCGCCAAATGAATCTACAATTATAAGATAAACCGGATTTTTAGAAAAAATCCATAGGATTGGTACAAGCGGCAGCAGCAGTGCAGAAGATTTAATTACTTTTACATTACCATATTTATCTGCAAGCCTGCCCCAAAAAGGCAGAGAAATCAAGGCAGATAATGCACTCGCGGATTTTATTATTGTATATGTAGAATATTTGAATTTGAGATCATTAAGCATATATACCGCAAAAAAAGGTGCAGATAGATATGTTGCGAAATTCATAAGTGAAACAAATAAAACAAATTTTGTAAAATTGCTTTCAGAAATTCTTTTAATAAACTGAAAGTATGAAAAATCTGCTTTTCCCGACTTTTCTACAGGAATATCATCCATTTTACCTAAAAATATTCCCGAAATAATTCTGCATACACCCGCCAACAAAAACAAAATTACAAAACCAATAATTTTATTTGGAATTATAAATAACAAAAATCCGGCTACGAAATTACTGATCAATACTATAAAACCAAATACTTTACCGCGCCATGCAAAATATTCCCCGTATTTGTTTTTATCTGCAGTATCACTTATTAAACTTAGCCATGCAGGTGCTGCCATAGAACCAAAAACAGCATTTAGTACTATTAAAAATATAAATATTCCTACATGCAATTCCTTGGGCAGTAAAAATATTAAACATGCCATTATCAAAGTAGATGCCTGCAAAAAAACAGTCAAAGTAATAGCTTTAACCCGGCTTTTTATAGTATTTACAATCTCGGTTGATTTTAATTGGATTGCAGAACCGAAAATCTGGGGTATAGAATTGAGCAGACCTACGTAAAAATTGTTTGCACCTAGCAGCATTGCAAAAGGCGTGATATAATTGGTGGAAAAACCCAACATCAGTGAAGCAAATATGCCGTCTTTAAAGGATGCATCTAAACTGCTTTCTTTGGACATAATATATAAAATCAGAGGTTAGAGGTCAGAGATTAGGGGGCAGGGATTAGCAGTTAGATTTTCCTAACCTCTATCTAATAATTGCTAGTTTCCCCTTTTTGGTTTGGCCATTGTTATTTGTTATCATATATATGTATACGCCGCTGGCTATTTCCTTGTCATTTAAATTTTTTACATCCCAGTTTAACTCTCCGGTAGGCGTGTCTTTTTCTTCCTCATATACCAGCTCTCCTGTTGTGTTGAAAATCTTTACATTTGTATGACTGGTCAGATTTGAAAAGTATATTTTTGTATGTCCTAAACTTGGCTTAAACGGATTTGGATATACATGTGCAGTCATTAAATCATTTTGTATTACGGCAAATATCCCATAATATGACAGATGTTTGGTTTTGACGGTTAAAACTTTGTTTATTCTATCTATTGTGGTTGTTGTTACTTTCTCCCATTTGCCGGTTATGTTGTTAAATGTGCAAACTATCAATTTTGTTACCGATATATCTGTGTTATAACCACCGGCATCAGCTATGCTAAAAGTGTCACCGGAAGGTATCCGGTTATCATTGTTTGTGTCTTTGTATGGGAGTATTATTTCTAAGTCATCCGTAAATTCATGCTGACCACTATACATTTCTATTTTATAAATTGATCCTATCTGTAGCAGGTTCTTACTTACTAATGGAGCATCTTGAGGATTTATAGTTATTAATAATTTATCGGTTGTACCATTTGTTAGTACACCGGTAGATATCTTTACTTGGCTAAGTAGATTTGTATATGTATCAAGTATATTTATCGTATTTAGTTTACGGTTGTCTATCCTTTCGTATTTGTAGTTGATGCCTTCTTTAATATCAGGATCTTCATTGTCTACAGTTACAGTGATGTAACTTCCGTTTATACTGCTTAAACCGTCTTTGTTTGTTGTCACTGTCCTCAAGTTGTATTGTTGTTTGTCTTCCATGCTGCTTATATCCCATTGAATATAAGATGGACTGCTTGTGCCTGTATTGCTTTGTACCGGCTGTATAGTTATCCAATCTGTGTCACCTACTTTTCTGTATTCGTATAAAATACTTGATGCCTCGCCGCTTATATTTGTGTCTGCTACTAATAGTATGTTCTTTCCACTTATTTTTACACCATTTACAAGTGAAGTTAATTTTGTTTGTATTGTATCTGCAATGCTTGTTACCGCAGTTTCTGATATTATATTGGTGTTGATATCTTCGTTCCCGTCTTTATTTACTGCCCTTACTACAAATTTATATTCCTGATTGTTTGTTAAATTATTTATTGTTATTGATGTTTCTGTGCTGCTTACTACATAACTTGGTACTGCATAATTCATATCGTCATTTCCAGCCGCTGTGTATATATTATAACACATTATGTTTTCACTAGTTGATTCTAACCAGTTTAACTGTATGCTGTTGTTGTTTTGCGGTGTTGATGTCAGATAACTTACTGTGTTAGGTTTTGTACCACTCTGTATCAGTTGTGTTTTTCCGCTCGCTACATTGGATATCTCTGATTCGTTGAATGATTCGTCTTTCGTTTTTATCGCTATGTAATATGTTGTGCCTGCTGTTAAACCTGTAATTGTATATATTTCCATATTTCCTGAATTCTGAGGACTAAATCCTTCGTTTAATTGTGTTGCATTGTCCCAATTACCGCTGTTTATAATATCTGTATAATACCGTATGTCATATTCCGATGCAATTCCTATTGTGCCGTCATCACCGGGTGCTGTCCAGGTTACGGTTATTGTGTTAGTTGATGTTGTTATAACTGATAAGTTTGTTATCGCATTCGGCGAAGTTGTGTCCGGCACCACTACCATTATAGTTTTACCAATGGCAATGTTGGATAGTGCTGACCAGTTAGGAATTTCATCACCAACTTTCATTGCAAAGTAATAAGTTGTATTACTTGTTAAACCGGTTACAGTAAAACTTTCATTTGTACCGTATATAGCCGGTATTGGTTCTCCATTTACTTGGATTGCGTTTATAAAATTATCGGCTGTTATTGTATACGTTTGATATCTTATATCATAAGTTGTTGCAGTTCCGATTGTTGCATCCTCACCAACTGAGGTCCATCTTAATGTTATACTGGTTGTAGCAAAATTGCTCGTCGCTAAACTCGTAATCTGTGACGGTGCGGTTGTGTCTGATAATGTCCTACCGATTGCTATATTAGATATTCCAGCCCAGTTCGGTATTTCATCACCTGATTTGATTCCAAAATAATATGTTGTATCCGTTATCAAATTACTAATTGTCAAATACTCGCTGCTTCCTGCCGTATTTGGTGTTGGTTCTCCTGTTGCTGAAATTGCACTGTTCCAATTGCTACTGGTTATATTGTATGTAGCAAAACGTATATCATAAATACTTGCTGTTCCTATCGTACCGTCATCACCGACTGATGTCCAATTGAGAGTTACGGAGTTAAGAGTTGGATTATCTGTTGTTAGTGTATTTATTTGTGAGGGTAATGTTATGTCGCCCGTAGGTGCTAAAGTCTTTCCTTGCGCTACATTGGATAATACTGACCAGTTCGGGATTTCATCTCGTGTCTTGATGCCAAAATAATATGTTGCATTGCTAATTAAACCGGTTACAGTATATGACTCGTTGCGTCCTGAGCCCTGTGGACTAAATCCTTCATTAACTTGTGTTACCGTATTCCAATTCAAAGCACTAATGTTGTATGTAGAATATCGGATATCATAAATAATTGCGGCTCCGGTTGTGCCATCGTCACCTACCGATGTCCATCTTAATGTTATGCTGGTTGTAGTAAAATTGCTCGTCACTAAACTCGTAATTTGTGACGGTGCGGTTGTGTCTGATAATGTCCTACCGATTGCTATATTAGATATTCCTGACCAGTTAGGTATTTCATCACCTGATTTGATTCCAAAATAATATGTTGTATTTGTAGTTAAATTACTAATTACAAAAAATTCACTGCTTCCTGCGACACTTGGTGTTGGTTCTCCTGTCGCTAGAATTGCACCATTCCAATTGCCAATGGTTAAGCTGTATGTAGCATAACGTATATCATAAATACTTGCTGTGCCTGTTGTACCGTCATCGCCTACGGAAGTCCAGTTTAGAGTTATAGAGTTAGTAGCCGGAATGTTTGTAGTTAATGTATTTATTGTTGATGGAGCCGTTGTGTCTGCTCCTACTATAGTTACAGTTTTACCACTTGCTACATTGGATAATGTGGACATATTATTATATTCGTCTACCGCTTTTATTGCAAAATAATATGTCGTATCAGCTTGCAGATTTACTACTATAAATGTTTCCAAATTGCCGTTTGATTTTGGAGTCGGTTCATTGCTGCATTGTGTTATATTGCCCCAACTATTTGATGTTATATTATATGTTGCATAACGTATGTCATAACTTGTCGCTGTTCCTGTTGTTCCGTCATCACCTGTCGCCGTCCAGCCTAGAGTAACTGTGTTCGATGATAAGTTAGTTAAATTCAAATTGTTTATTGCTTGTGGTGCTGTCAAATCCGGCGATACCGGAACGTTCTGATAAAGGGATAAAATTTCAGTTGTGTTCAATACACGGTTCCAAATACTGACTTCATCAATAATGCCTTTGTAATATCCTGAGCCGGCAGCAAGACCAATAGTTAGCTTATTTGTGTTATCAATATTGCCAACTGTTCCAGAAACTAATGAATTTGATGCTACCTCTAATCCGTCTAAATATAACTTTGCCGTATTTGTTGCGGCATTCCACACACCTGTTACTAAATGCCATCCGGTAAGGTTTGCTCCGGTTAGTGTATAGTTCGCAAATCTAAAAATATTTACACCGCCTGTTACTGAAAACCGCAAAAGATGGTTATTAAGGACAGCTAACACATATCCATATCTCATCGCAGGACTATTTGTCGGATCTCCGGTAATTTTCCCTACAATCGCATGTCTTGCAGTTGTTAATTCATCAAAGTCAGCCCATGCTGTTATTGTAAAATCCTGGGTACCCATATCTAAACTTGTTGAACTAGCTACCGATATATAATCGCTTATTCCGTCAAATTTTACTGCCTTATTTGATTTACCATTTACCCAAACAGGGCCATTAATTAATGTTCCTGTATTATTATTCCCTGATGCGTCCACTGTTGTTGTTCCGGTTCCTTCGTCAAGATGCCATTTAGCTATCGGTGGTGTTCCTGCCAGAGTTTTACCAATAACTATGTTACTTATACCGGACCAATTAGGTGTTTCATCAGCTACTTTCATCGCAAAATAATATGTTGTATCTGCTGTAAGTCCATTTACTGTGTATGTTTGGTTTGTACCTGATGTCTGTGGTGCGGGTTCACCTGTGCATTGTGTAGCGTTATTCCAATTACTTGCTGTTATCGCATAAGTCTGAAGTCTTATGTCATATGTCTGAGCTACTCCGGTTGTTCCATCATCGCCTACTGCTGTCCAATTAAGAGTTATAGAGTTCTGAGTTATAGAGTTTTGATTTAAAGTATTTATCTGGGCAGGCGATACTGTGTCTTGAGCAGCAGCTCCGAGTAAAACCGGCGAAACCCCGATAGATATCGAAGATCCAGGTGTAGCAGATACTGAAAGACCTGCCAGATCCTTCTTGGTCTGAACTGACCAATTCCCGGGTATGGTAAATGACCTTGCTCCATTTTGATTCCAGACAATATATGATAAAGATAAGTCTGCATTTTTTATATTAACAATCCATGTTCCGTTAGTATCCTTGTTGATATTCATCATCTGATTTCCACGTAACCATTTTACAACTTCGGGATACGCAGTACCTGCGGCTGTTGGTTGAATATAACCTGGCTGACTTAACGGATTACCTACATCAAGATCCCAGCCATACCAACAAAAATTATTTATTCCCCATGCCCATTGCAGAATATACATTCTTGCAACAGAACCCGCAGAATCATCAGTAGTAAGCGATGTGCCGTTCGCACCTTCAGTATTCCAAAGCGGTTTATTACTTATACCGTAATTTTCCATAAGGTTCTTTATGGATGCCACCAATGGCTTATCTAATTCTGGCCTATATAGATTATCATCATATAAATGAAAAGCAATAGCATCTACATACTGTCCGCCGCCTGCATTAAGAAATTTATCCAGCCACTCAATTCCATACACCCTTGTTATATTCGGAGAAAGAATTATGTTAGTAGAATCTACAGCTTTTAATTCTTCATATGCAACTCTTGTCATTTCAACCATTTGTTCAACGGTGCCCGTATAGAAACCACCGGTATTAACTTCATTCCATATTTCCCAATATTTTATTTTTCCTTTATATCGGGTGGCAATTGTATTAACATAATTACGCCAGTCTGCAATATTTGCCGGCGGAAGTTTCCAATCACTTGCTGCCCAAGTAGGTGTCCTGCCAAAATTATAGATTAGATCACAATTAAATTTTACAGCTGTACTTACAACTAAATCAAGCCGGCTCCAATTCCAATTATTATTTGTCGGTTCAACATCTCTCCAGTCAGTCCGCGTGTCCCATAACCGCATAGTTTTAAACTGTAAAAATTCCGGCCAAACTTTATAATTATAATCATCCCAATGACAAATATGCATACCAAAGAAATTTCCGGGAATTGTATTTTGTGTACTAACAATATTAGTATTAACTTCACTTAAGCTGGCATCGTCCATCCAAACTGTACCGG
>MGVS01000050.1 GCA_001800605.1 Elusimicrobia bacterium RIFOXYD2_FULL_34_15 | reverse complement strand
ACATTTCTACTTTGGTCATACAAGACATTATCATTTTGGCGGGACACCATTTTTTATTACATTAATGCTTATAAAGTCAGGATTTATGGTCACGCCTTCGCCAGGGCTACGGCGGATTGACACTCCGAAGAATTTTTTATTTTCTATGCTATCAGATACAAATCTTATATAAAATTAGATGAGTTTGTGAACTTATTGTGAAGGAGTATCAAGAAATTTCTGAAGGTAAACACAGCTTCTGTAGGAAGGATTTTCTTTGTTCTTCTGAAAAATTTTTCAATAGTTTTTTAAGACGAGTTCTTAAGGGTTCATTTTTAGCTAAAATTGCGGAAATATTTAGATTATTATTAATATATTTTAGAACACCCCTTTTCTTTAATTCTTTTAATATTTCTTTTGTATTTTTTTCTTCCAGCGATTTTATAAATTCATCTCTGATTCTCGGCGCGGAAACTAATGATAAAAGATTTTTTTTTATTGCGGACGTAAGCCATTTTTCAGTATTTTTTTCTATTTTGAAACCAAAACGGTATGAATATCTGATGGCTCTTAATATTCTGGTAGGATCGTCAATAAAACTTTTTTTGTGAAGTACGCGGATTAACTTATTTTTTATATCGTTTAATCCCCCGCACGGATCTATAACATCAGTAACGGGTAATGGGTAATGGGTAACGGGGATTGCCATGGCATTTATTGTGAAATCGCGGCGGAAGAGATCTTTTTTTAATACTGAAAGAGAAACAACTGGCATAGAGGCAGGTGTTGGATATTTTTCTGTCCTTGCTGTTGCGAAATCTATTACAAATCCATTTTTAAGTTTTAGGGAAGCAGTGAAGAATTTTTTATAAACTGTAAGTTTACCGCCAAGTTTTTGGTAAAAGTGATTAGCTACTACAATTGCGTTACCTTCAACAACAAAATCTAAATCTATACTTTTAAGTCCTAATATGTTATCTCTGACAAATCCACCAACGGCATATATTTTACAGTTTAGTTGTTTTTCTGTATTTTTTGCAAACTTAATTATATCAGGGATTTTATAAAGTTCCATAAAACGTTTAAACCGATGACAAGGATGGCGGAACCAATCATTGAACCTATGCTTAGAAATATATATGATTTTTTTCTGTTAAGATGCATTAAATGACTTACAAGTACCGCTGAATACATTCCACCTACATAAACAGGCAGTGCTGCTAATATTGTTATACCCAAATAACCCATTCTTCTGACTTTTTTTACAACGTTAGTTTTTTCAACCTCATCTTGCGTCGGGAATCTTTTTGAAATAAGTTTCCCTATTTTTTTGTTTACTCCGGCTCCTTCAAGTATATAAAAATATAAAAACATCTGTATTATATCACCTGCTAAGGCTATGAGGAATGCTCCCCACCAGCCTATTCCGGCTATAATGCTTATGGGAACAACTAAAAATCTATTAAAAAAATAATGCAATAAGTTTATGAGAAAAGCAAGTTCAATCATAATTTAAAAACTTTGTTTGTACCGTGTTTCTTCAAGCCGTTTTCTTGCTTCTTCTTCGGAAATAAAAGAAATGTTTTTTATTGAGACCGAAATAAGAGAAGCTACTGAAGATAATAATATTAAATCATTCATATCAAACGCATTGCATTGTTTGCTGGCAAATAATACAAAACCGAGAAATTTTTCTTCAAAATAAAAAGCCGATACTATTATGGACTTTCCGGAGATAAAATTATTTTTAAAATCTTTCTCTTCGTTTATAATTATTTCTTTGTCTGAAGCAATTTTTATAACGAACGGATCGGTTTTTAGTAATATATCAATAGGCGGTTCTATATCTATTGAGGAATGGATATCAAATTCATCGGTAAATTCGTTATAAATTGCAATCAGACCTTTATTAGCTTTTTTAAAATGTTTTGAAACTTTTAAAAAAGTGTCCATTGTCATTTGTTTAAGATTCCTCGAACTCGCTATTATTTTTCCTGTATCATAAAGCAATGCTAAATGGCTGTTGGTTGCTGAAAGACGGTTTAAAGTTGTCGACATAATAGAAGATAAAAGTTTCATACCGGCATTCAAATTGTCCGATAATAAATCTAAAAAATCTTTCTTCTTTATTTCTAGCAGAGTAACATCCTCAATAGCTTTAACAGATGCCATTCTCGGTTTGGATTCAAACAGTGACATTTCGCCAAAATAATCTCCTTCGGTCAAAATTGCGAGTATTTTAATCTCTTCTCCGGTTAACCGTTTAAATACTTCCACCTTGCCGCCGGCTATCAAACAAAACACATCTGCCGGAGTTGCCTCCTCGAAAATAATCGTATCTTTTGTTATTTTTCTTTCTTTGATAATATTTGATATATTTTTTAAAGCTTTATCAGGCAAACCTTTAAAAATCTCTATTTCTTTTAAGTTCATTCGGGTCCTCCTGTTTTTTAGCATAATCAGACGATTGTATCTGTATTTTTAAATCTGACGGATTGTTACTTGTCGCAAGTGCATCTTCTATAGAAATTACCCCGCTTTTATAGAGTGCCAAAAGTGATTGATTGAAAGACTGGGTTTTGTAAAATGAAGAGCTATCTTCTATTGCTTTTGATATTTGTCCGGTTTTTGATTCAGCAATAAGAGATTTTATGAAAGGTGTATTTATCATAACTTCCATAGCTGCAACCATCCCTTTTCCGTCTTTTCTTTTTACGAGCCGCTGCGCAATAACGGCTTTAAGAAAAAGCGAAAGCTGGAATCTTATCTGTATCTGCTGGTCAGCTGTAAAAGTATCAATAATTCTGTCTATTGTTTGTTTTGTATCATTTGTATGAAGTGTTGAAATAACAAGATGTCCTGTTTCAGCGGCAGTCAAAGCGGTTGAAATCGTTTCGGGATCGCGCATTTCACCGACTAATATTATATCAGGATCTTGTCGTAATGCGGATTTAAGAGCCGTTGAAAAAGTATTTGTATCCATGCCGATTTCTCTCTGATTTATTATTGATTTCTTATCGGTATGAACGAACTCAATAGGATCTTCAATCGTTATAATATTTTCCTTAAAATTTTCATTAAGGTGATTTATCATTGCTGCCATAGTCGTGGATTTTCCGGAACCCGTAGGGCCTGTAACAAGTACCAGTCCTTGTTCGGCGGAAACAATTTCTTTCAGAACTGCCGGAAGATTTAGTTCATCTATAGATGGAATTTTTGCAGGAATTGTTCTAAAAACAACACCATAGTTTCCCTTCTGAAAAAAAAGAGCGCCTCTGAACCTTGCAATTCCAGGTAACTCACATGCGAAATCAAACTCCTTGTGTTCCTGTAATTTTTTATCTTCTCCAAAACCGATATATTTAGAGATAAGCTGTTTGATTTTTTCAGAAGTAAGTTTTATATCATCTATAAGAGGGTCTATTTCTCCGTTGATTCTAACCATAGGCGGTAACCCGGCTTTTAAATGCAAATCTGTCCCTTTTTTTTCAACCATCATTTTGAGCAATTCTTCGATTTCCATTTATAACTTACCTCCCATAAATTGCAGCTTTTACCATTTCGGGATTATGTGCTTTAGCTAGAGCATCTTCAATTTTAATTTGATTATCTCTTACCAGTCCTGCAAGAGCTTTATCCAATGAGACCATGCCTGATTTACTTCCTACTTCAATTGTCTGGTACAACTGATGTGTTTTACCTTCTCGGATTAGATTGGCGATAGCCGGAGTTGCAATCATAATCTCCCTTGCTGCTACTCTTGTGGAACCGTCTACGCTTGGTATCAATGTCTGTGATATGACCGCCTGGATAGATGTTGAAAGCTGCATTCTTACCTGTTGTTGCTGATGTGGCGGAAAAACGTCGATAATCCTGTCTATTGTCGATGGCGCATCTGTTGTATGTAACGTGGCAAAAACAAGATGTCCGGTTTCAGCGATAGTTATTGCAGCACCTATAGTTTCAAGGTCCCTCATTTCTCCAACTAAAACGATATCAGGGTCTTCCCGCAGAGCATGTTTTAATGCAGATGTAAAAGATAGTGTATGTTGTCCGACCTCTCTTTGGGTAACAACGCAGCTTTTTGATTCATAAACAAATTCAATAGGGTCTTCAACTGTAAGAATATGGTCTTTTCTGGTTGTATTAACTATATCCATTAAACAGGCAAGCGTTGTCGATTTTCCGCTTCCGGTTGGACCTGTAACAAGAACAAGTCCTCTTGGTAACTGAGCCAATTCAGTTATAGTAGGTGAAAACTTAAGTTGTTCAGGTGTAGGTATTTTGGAAGAAATAATACGAAGAACCGCTCCTATTCCGTTTCTGTGCATCAAGACATTTACTCTAAATCTTGATACATTAGGTAGGTTAAAAGAACAATCCAATTCCAATTCTTCTTCAAATTTCTTTTTCTGTTCATCATAAAGCATCGAATAAATCAGTCTTTTTGATTCTTCAGGAGTAATTATTTCGGTAAAACCTTCGAGTGATTTCATTTCGCCGATATGTCTGCACATTGGTGGTTTGTCTACAACGATATGAATGTCTGATGCGCCAATCTTAACCGCTTTAGTCAAGATATCGAAAATTTCCATAATAAAATCTCCTTTAAGTATGTTCTCATGATGAACTTACCAATTCCTCAGCCGATGGATTAGAAATGAACATTTTGTTTTACTTCTTTGCTTCTTTTAGTTTTTCAATAGAAACTTTTTTCATAATATCACCGATTTCTATTTTGTGAACAACATCCATGCCTTCGATAACCTGTCCAAAAACGGTATATTTACCGTCTAAAAATGGTTGAGGCCCCAGACAAATATAAAACTGGCAACCTGCTGAGTCCGGATCTTGAGATCTTGCCATAGCAACAGTACCGTCAAGATGCTGTTTTTTATTAAATTCGGCTTTTATCTTATATCCTGGGTCACCTGTCCCGTTACCTTTCGGGCATCCGCCCTGAATTACAAATCCAGGAACCACTCTGTGGAATTTTAATCCATTATAAAATTTTGCATTTGCGAGTTTTTTAAAATTGGCCACTGTGTTTGGTGCATCCTTATCATAAAATTCAAATTTTATAACACCCTTATTCGTTTCAATAACTGCTATTTCTTTCACTTGTTTTTTCTCCTTTTTCTGCTTTTTAGTCTGTATAGGTTGTTTTTCTTCACTATAAAAATATCTGGAATTTAAAAACATAAAACAGAAAATAAATAAAAAAAATCCAAAAATCCGAAATCTGTAGTTTGTAATCTGTAATTTCTTCATAAGTCTTCCTCCTTTTTTAGAAATTCCAACACCTCATCTAACCCGAAAAAAACCTCAACTTTATAATCAAGAAATATTTTTTTCTCTGCTTTCTGGTTAACCAGTTCACAATCTTCCTTTGCCTTCTGCGTTAATTTTGTTTTATCTTCGGGACAATCATGATTATATATATAGAAAAGATATTTCTTTTTTTCGTCGTGATACAAAATAAACGTCTCAAAATAAAAGAAAATACCGCAAAAAGGGCAAACAACCACGTTTAATAACCCGTTAAACAGAGTTTCTTTTAAATCCGGGTCTCTGGTTACATTTATCGAACTCCAGATATCCCATTCAAACTCGTGGCCGCATTCGCAAGTTACAATTTGTTTTTGACTAAACGACATTGTAAAATTATACTAAAAAAATAAAAAAATGTAAAATAAAAAAGCAAAGATAAAAGATTATAGAGTAGTGATTTAATCAATAAATAATATTAAAAAACTCTTTTAAGTTTTGTCGCGCGGTTTTATCTCCTAAATCTGCGGCTTTTTGCCAGTCAGAAATACATAAATTGTATAACCTTTTTCCATAATAAGCATTTCCGCGATTAAAGTATGCTTCTGAATAATCCGGATTTATCCGTATAGCTTCTCTAAATTCTTCCTTTGCTTCGTCATATCGCTTTAAGTCGTACAATAAAGCTCCAAGATTGTTGTGCGTTTCTGCAAAATCCGGATTTAATTTAAGTGCTCTTTTGTATTCTTTTATTGCTAAGTCATATTTTTGTTGATAGTAATATACTTTACCAAGAGAATTATGTACTTTTTCAAATTTAGGAGTAATTTCTATACATTTATTGAAATCAGAAACGGCATTTTGATAATCTTTCATTTGTAAATAGGCATCCCCCCGTTTAAAATAAACGCCGGCATTCTCAGGATAAAATTCAATAACCCTGTTAAAATCAGCAATGGCTTTAAAGGAATCTTTATTTAGACTATAAGCCGCTCCGCGGTAATAATATGCTTTGATGTAATTATTATCAAGTTTAATTGCGGTATCGAAATCGATAATCGCTTCTTTATACCTGTTTTTGTAAAGATAGAAAGTGGCACGAGTAAAATAATCCTTTTTATCATAAATAGCTGCAGATGTCTTTTTATATTCATTATTATTCTTTTTTAAAACTGATACTTTATCAAAACAAGCAATCATTTCATCATTCTTTTTTAATTTACATAATGCCCAGCCTTTAGATTCCCAAGCAGTAATAAATTTTGGGTTTATTTTAATTGCATTATCAAATGCTACGACAGCATTTGCGAAATCATACGATCCATAAAGTTCTTCACCTTTTTTATACCAAGCCTCCGCCGATACGGGTAAGGATTTGTTTTGTTCTGTTATGCCAGATTCTTTCTTATTGTAGAATTTCAAGTTAGGCGAGTATTTCAACAATATTTTTTGCTTCATTGAGGATTGGAATTTATCATCTGTATAAACGGTCAAAAGCCCCCATTTTTTAGGAGACCAACTTTTATTTAATGTCACCCCGGGTATATCTCCTGCTACTTTCCATCCGGGAAAATAATTAAGATTGACCGGTATTACTAAATTTTTCTTTTGTACATTTAATATTTCGACTGATATGCTCGATGGTGAAATCCATTCAATTTTTATATTTGGATTACTGTTAAATAAATCAACCCGTCCGTTTTTTACCGAAGAATGTCTCAGAAAACCAAACTCATCATAACCTAAAATACTATCATAGAATCGCAAAACACCTTTATTATCTTGAAGATATGTAGACATAATATCACCTTCAAAACCCACGTTATCTTTGTTGAATCCGCTCCACTCAGGTCCTGCGTTGTGTTCGAAATAATTTTTTTTATTAAAATACGCCTTGTTTCTAAGCGGACAAAAGGCTTGGATATAATCTAAATTTGGCTTACTTATTCTGAAGTAATCCCAAAATATAAACATACAAATACCTATAAATATTAGATTTGTTTTCTTTTTAAATATTCCGCTGATATTTGAAAGTGCTATTGTAGAAAAATAAGCGAATGGCAATACAAATAGACCAATAAACCACGAAGGCATATGAAGTGAACCAAGTATAAAATTCTTTGACAACAAAGACCAAAATGGATTTAATTTTCCCGGGTAAAGAAAAAGTGCAACACCTGTAACTAATAACATAGATAAACTGAATTTAGCATATTTATGTTTCTTATATTTAATTATTGCAAATATGGTTAATATTAAAACTAGAATTCCAATATAACAATTTATTTCGCGAACTTCAAGTGAACCTGTGTATTTGTAAGGACTGTTATTCCATTGTTGATTAGGCCACACAAGCGAAGTAATTAAGGTATGTAAAGTACCTAACCAGCTTTGTGACACGTAACCCATTGTCAAATCTCTCGGGAACCATGAAAGCAATTGATAGGAAAAAAATAATTTGGGTGCTGATAATAATATTGCAAGAAGCACATAAAGAACAAATCTTTTAAAGTTGTAGAACGTTAGAAATGATAATGAAATTATGATTATAAATATCGAAGTAACATTTAACCCTGCATAAACCATTATTGCAAGCAATACTGGTATGGCATATGAAAATTCATCTTTTTTATATGACCATAAAAATGCCGAAGCAAGCCACGGAACATATACTAAATTTTGAAACACAAAATGTCCAACGGTCAAATGTGAAACTAAAAAACCTGAAAAAGTATATACTATTGCCCCAAACAATCTACACCAGAAATTATTTATTTCAAGTTGTCTCATAAGAGAAAACATTCCTAACATACTTATTATTGATAATACCACTATTGAAATACGGATAGCAAACCATTGATTGTTTAGAAGTAGCGATAAAAGCTGAGGAATGCTGATTAACATATTTTGCGGATGTGCCCATACCGGGAAACCTCCGCCTATATATGAACTGAAAAACGGAAATTTGTGAAAGTGTAATAATGATATTTTGGCAGTAAAAAAGTAACTTATTGCTAAATCAAAATCGCCAAATAAATATCTGTAAGGAGTGTCAAAAAGCGGTGACCAGAAAATAAATGATATAACTAGGCTGGACAAAATTTCCAAATATATAATTCGAAATCCAAATATTTTCATATAAAACATTGTTACCAAGACCCCATGCCAACCTACGCTCAAAGAGAACTACAGCGAGGTTGATAACGAGATTTTCTATGAACTATGAATTAAAAACTATCCCGCCATCCCACTATCGGACCATCGCACTATTCTATCAGTCTCTTAAAATAATCTTTAATGATTGTATCGTACTTTTGCGGATATTTTTGCCTAAGAGATTCTATTATAGTTTCTCTGAATTCTTTTGGCGGTTTATAATCATCTGCAGAAGGGATTTTTACAAAGCCGCTTCTAAATCCGGTATAACCTCCGCCTCCGCTTGTTCTGATTTTAGGTTGTCCCATACCGCCCCGGCTTCCGCTGCTTTTAGCCATTTGCGACATTTGCTCGGATGCGTTTTTTAATGCTTCTTTACCGTTTGATAGTTCGTCTAGCGCCTTTTTTTCGAAATCAACTGCAGGCGGAAGGTTTGAATTGGTTAGTTCTCCTGAAGCAGAATCCATTGATTTTTCTGAAGATGAAATATTTTCTAAAGTTTCTGACGGTAATGAAAGCGTTTGTTTTGATAATTCTGAAAGTTTCTGTTTTAGTGTTTTAGTTCTTTGCATGTTGTTTTTTTGATTTTCAGATAATTGTTTGTGCTGTCCAAAATCATCTTTGTTGTAAATGGTGTTTTTATCGGGTGAAAAATTCTTAAGTTCGTTTAGTATTTCTTCTTCAGTCGTTTTACTCGTAGAAATAAGATTCGAGGCTTTAATTATATTTACATATTTTGACAGGTTGTCAAGTTCCGGTATTATTTGAATTAATAGCTCGCGTGATTTATCAACTTTTTGAGAAGTAAATTCATTTAAAACAGAATTCATATTGATTTCCGGTTGTATATAAAGATTATATATACTAGGTGATGTGCTTGTGCTTTTTTCAATTATTATTTTGGAATTGCTTAGTTCAGTAATGGCCCGTTTTTGTTTTTCAGCCAGTTTTTTGAGCAGTTCTTTTTGTAAAGTCAAAATCTTTTCTATTCGTTTTGCGTCACTTTTCTGTGTGTCGGTTAATATTTTTTGCTGTTCCTGAATTATGTTGTCCAATTCGCCCATAGATTCATTTACCTTGGATTGCAGTTCCGAATAAGTATCGTTATTTGTGGAGTTTGCGGAGTTTTCAACCGAATTAAGTATATCGGAAATTTGCTGGCTGAGTTTTTTGGCAAGTTCGATTGCTTTGTCTATATTCCCCATTTCTAAAGACCATTTCATTTCATCAGTAGCCAATTTCATTTCAGTTAAATCAATTTTTTTCATTTTGTCGTTGTTTGCAAAATCCTTTGGTGTTTCCTGCGGCATTTTTGCAAGTTTTTCTGAAAGCTGGCTTATAAGGTCGGAAAGCTTGTCAGATGCTTTTTGAAGTTCTTTAAGTTTTTCCGGGTCCGGCATATTTTTCATGTCAGAAAGTTTTTCTTTGATTAAATCCGCAGAATCAGACATCTCGCGGGTTGTTGAAAGCATATCTTCCATTTTTTGGTTTTTTGTAATATTTTCTGAAAAAGCATTTAACCGTTTTAAATCATTAATTATTTCGTCCTGAATATGATTTGCATCATCCAATTGTTTGTTTGAAAGCGAATTCATAGCATCATTCATTTTCTGGTTTCCGATTGAATTTGCCGAATCAAGCAGGTTTTTGTATTCAAGATAATTTGGATATGATGTAAACGGGTCGTTTGCCATTTTGTTAACAGTTTTCTTGAAATCAGAAGCCGAACTGTTCAATAATTCCTGAGCATTTTTTTGCATTAAAGATGCATTTTCCAAATCCTGTTTTGTGAGCGCTGTTTTACTCTGCAGTTGCCTGGATAATACTTCATTTAAAGCCATGTTAAATTCTGAAATTTCTTTTTCTATCAATAGATGTTCCAGTTCATAAGACAATATTTCTAACGAATATGTTTTTGAATAGGAAGTAAGTTTTTCACTGAAATTACCGCTATCGGTTACCTCCAGCCTGTATGCTATCACATCTTTCGGTTTCAAGTTTAAGTCGGGAATTATGATTTCATATTCATCCAGGATTTTTTTAACAGGTCTGGAAAATGACTTTACCTGCATTTTCTTTTTCAAAGCCAGATAATCAATATTTATTTCTGAAATTCCAAAATCATCTTCTGCGGAATAAACTATTTTTAATCTTCCATCTTCAGAAATCATAACATCCATAGCAGGCGCAATTATATCAATAGACGGAGCATTGTTTTTTGAAATACTTATTTTATATTTTAAAGGTAGTGTAATGGTTTCAGCTTCTAATGCTGGTTCCAGCCAGTATTCAGTTTGATTTTGTATTACAAATTGTACTGTGATTTCGTTTTTGGATACGCCTGCTTTTATTTTCTCGTTAGTATCTGTCAAAAGAAATGCTTCTTTTATGTTTCTGTTTATCTCCGCGCTAATTATTATGGTTGTCCCTTTAGGAGCTTCTATATCACCCTCAGTTTCGGTTTTATTCGGCAACCCTATATATGACGGATAAATATATTCGACTTTTGTAATTGATACGGATACAGGAGATACTATTTTGATATTATATTTCGAAGATTTGTTATCCAGTAATGTCACATAATATTCCGTATCACTCATTATTTTTTCTATTTTTTCTGAATATTTTTTGTTTTCGGTCTTTTTCATCTTTTTCTGCTGCCAATCACCATTGATTTCTTTATAAAATATATAAGGAGTCGAATTCTCCGTTTTTGTCAATACATAAATATTTACATCACTTCCGGCTGTTATTGTCGTATCTTTTGGTAGTACGGTAAATTCCGTATCCGAGTTAAAAGTAAGAAAATATCTTTTTATTGTAAATTGATTTAAAAACAAAAGGAAATTTATTAATAAAACAGCAAAAACAAAAAAAGCATTTTTTATATTTTTGAAATTGACAACATTTTTCATTAAGTTTAGGGATATTTTTGACGAAGTATTTTCTATAAATGCATTTGAAAGTTCCTGTGACGTGCCAGGGTTTGTATTTTTATTTAATTGGACTGATATAATTAAATCATCTTTTATATTTTTGTTTTTTTCTTGAATTAAAAGAGAAATATATTCATCGGCGGTTTTTAGTTGAACAGTTTTTAGAATTGTTTTTGTTATTAGGTAAATTATAAATATTAATGTCAGAAACCATAAAATTGATCTTAAGTTTTGAGATGATATTGCAAAAATGTCTGATAGGTAGTTAATGAATACTAATGAGAATAGTATTATAAAAACCTTTAAAACAGTATTGATTACATAATAGGAAATTAATTTTACCTTGGTTTTTGCAATTAGTTTTTTAATATTATCCATATAAATACTGATGACACTGATTAAACGGCAGATTACACAGATTAAAACATAATGCAAGGCCGGTAATCTCATCTGTGTAATCGTTTTTCAAAATCCCTGCCTAACGGCAGGCAGGTGTGTAATCTTGCGACAAAGTCGCTTATTTTAGTATCTCTTTTGCTCTGGAATATTCCTTTTTTGCAGCTTCCTGGTTTTTTAATCCGTATAAAAATAAGTCGCCAAGTTTCTGATGCGATTCCGAATCGTTAGTTATGTCGTAAACCAGAATGCTGTATCCTATATTTGCAATTGGTTTTTTTGTTTTTAACCAGCCGAATACGTCGGTTTGACCTATATAAATTCCTTGAAAATAAGTAGCGCTTATAGCAAGCAGGTCTGTTCTTTCTTTTTTCGTGTAATCTACATCAGGAGAACTTTCACCGGATAGAATATGCTGTCCTTTAATTCCTTCATATTTAGTATCTCCCTGCCCGAAATAACATTCCACTAAGTTCACGTTTTTATTGTTAAGATATTTCTTTAAAAATTTTAAATCTTGTCCCCAGTCCAAGTTGGAATCAACAAGATATTTATACCCATTTTTTGGCCCTCCGATCAACTCATTAAAATAAGCGAGGTAATGAGGATAAGTCTTTATTGAACAGAAGATATGAAAACCCAGCAAAACATATAATAAATAATGCAAAACTCCGCTAAGCTTTGTTTTCAGAAATCCTGAAAAGTAAATAAATATCAATGGGTATACAGGAAGTATATATCGTAAACCGATTTGTGTTTTTGAATTTGAAGCTGCAGCAAAAAATAATAAAACCGGGATTAATATATAAAATTTATCAAAGCTGGATGCAGGTATTTTTTTGAAACATAAAATGGAAAGTATAGTTAAAATTATAACCGGTAATGTGGATTTTATAAGAAATGCAAAAATATAATAAGTTTTAAATCCATTATCCGAGTAATTACCGTTTAAAAATGTTAAAACTCCTTTTTGCTCCATAATGCCAAATACACTTTTTAGACCTTCAATGAATAAGTTTAAATTTCCAAGGTAAATTATTGTAATTATTGAAAATGCAATTATAAAAATTAAGAATATATTTATTAGATTTCTAAAGATATCTTTTTTTAGTATTGTAAAAAGAATAAAAATAGGTATTAGTAAGATTGCACTGAATTTGGAAGAAAATGCTAAGCCAAGGCAAACCCCTGAAAATATTATATTTTTCAGTGAAGGTTTATCAATATATTTTTTAAATGCATATAAAGAGAGCAATATGAAAAAAGTAATTCCTAAATCTGTTCCCGCAATACCCGAAAAAGCAAGTATATTTGGAGAAAAGCAGTAAAATGCAAGAGCAAAAAGACCGCATTTTTCATCGTTGAATATTTTGCTTGCCCATATGAATATTAAAAGACCTAGTAAAATAGATAGTCCGAGGATTTGTAACCGCGATAAGAATAATATCGTATCGGCTCCTAAATTGTTTTTATATAGGAATTCTTTACCATAAGTGTATTTTTGAAAAGATGTCCAGTGTGATTTCGGTTCTTCTTTTAATGTTAGATTGGTAAAAAGAAGCGGTATAGCAGTTAATATTCTTATGAGCGGCGGGTTTTGTATTTCTATCCGGTAGTCGTTATATTTAATATGATAAAGTCCTGCAGATATTTGGAATGGTTCATCATAATATGCGCATTTTTGCTTTGATGAAAAAATAACTTGCATAGCTAATATGGACAATAATATTAAAACGATTATTCTTGTTTTCATAATCCAAGATTTTTTTTGGCTATATATAAATATTTCGGTGCATCTGAATGATTAGGATTTATACGCAAAGTAGTTTCCAATTCCTCGATGACTTTTCTCCAATCTTTCATATGCCAGTATGCAACCGCCATGTTGTAATGTGCATCGGCATAATTAGGTTTAATAGTAACAGCATTAGAATATGCGTTAATTGCCTCATTAATCTTATTTTGTTTTTCATATATAGTTCCAAGGTTATTATGAACGGTTGCCCAATCAACAACAATTGAATCAACAACCTCAGGAAATGATCTATAATCCAAAGCATCTTTATGCATTTTTTCATAATATTTTATAGATAGTTTGTAGTAGTATTCGGTTTTATCAAGACTATTTTTCTGGAAGTAAATCCATCCGAGATTGAAATAAACAGCAGGAACATCTTCCTTTATCGAGATTATTCTTTCAAAATAATTAACAGCTTGGTCTATCTTGCCATTATTCATAGAAAACAAAGCGGCTCTAAACAGCGAATCTGCGTATTGTCCGACAATTTTCTGATTAAAAATGTCATAATATGAATCAACCTTCAAAGGGTTTCTGCGAATATAAATTTCCTGAAAATCGATTGGTCTATAATCCGGCATCTTTTTATCTTTCACGTTAAATACAAGAAAGTTCGGATAAGTAAAAAAAGCATTCTGTCCTAGCATCTCGAAATCTTCAACGTCCGAGGTATAATAAATATTTCTATTCTTGTTTAAGTTATAAAATCTCGTAAAACTCTCCTGGTTTGCTAAAGAAACGACATTTGTGTTGTTATATTTATTTAATATTTCCTGATACCACTTGCTGTTGGATAGGCCTTTTGCAATTACTGTGATATCGTCCCGCTTTTTTTCCACTAATTGCAGATACCATTCTGAAAAGACTTGTATGTCTTCCCTTGAGATAACTATTGAGTTTTTTGGCAGGGACCTGAATACATTTCTTGCAAAATCATAAGCGTTGAAATTATAACGCATATTTTGAGTTTTGAAATTTGATGCAAAAATAAGTACCGGAATAATAAAGAAAGTAAAAGAATATTTTTTTAGTTTGTATGATAGAAGAAGTAGCCCATACACAAACCAGAAAGCAAGCATAAGATCGGAAATTAAATAGTGAGGGTCCATTATCGCAAGTGCGTGTGGATTCGGAGGCATCTTAGCGATTGTGATGAATAAAGGACCGGCAATTAAGTAAATTATAGATGTTGTGATTAATATATTTTTCTGTTTTTTATATAAGTTTAAAAATCCAAGGATTATGATTGGTATGCCTAAAACTGAAAAGAGCTTAAAAGTTCTTTTAAAATAAACGTTCATTTCAGGAGCAAGAACATCATTTATTGTGTATCTAGAAGAAATCAAATCTAAAGTGCTTCCATGCGTTTTACGTGTTATTGTTTCAATTAAAGTTTGAATATTGTCAGGTTTATTCCAGTTTAAATATGGCATTGTTTTTGACCTGAAAGGCAAATAAAAGTAAACTGAAAACCCCAAAATAAAAACTATTGATAAATAAACAATCGAGCGAATAGAAAATATTTTATATTTATCCAGGAATTCTTTATTACTAACAATGTAATAAAATATCCCGGGTGTGATTAAGACAATATCTATACGGTTGCCCATAGATATACCAAGTAAAAAAACAGATAGAAGCAAGTGCCGGTTAACTAGTAATAGATAAATTATCATTACAATAAAGAAAGTATTTATTGTGTACATTTCTGCGACAATAGAAACTGACCATAACGTTTTGGAAATTGCCAGACAAAAAGCAGCGATAAAACTGCAAATTGATATAATATAAGTATTATTTTTGTTTTCTATTAGCGAATTATTATTCAAATGTTTGATAGTTAAACAAAAAATAACAGATGTAAGTCCTGCAAACAAAGCGGACATTACATTTAAACGGTATGCAATATTACCAAACGGGATTAATAAGGAAAATAACTTTCCCAAAATAACATAGAGAGGATATCCCGGAGGATGCGCAATCCCGTAATTAAAACATACCGATGACATTTCACCGGCATCACGGTATACCGCAATACACGGGAATAAAGTGTAAAGATATATCGCAAAACTAGATAAGAATAATAGTATCGTCATATATTTTCTAGTGTTGAAAAGTCATTGATTTTTTTAATCTGTGCCTGCCCGCCGTGGCGGGTAATCAGTGATTGTTAATTTTTTTAACAATCATAATTTTAGTTTTGCCGTTTCAATAAATTTAATAACGTCAGTTCTCTTTGGATCAATCTGCAGAACTTTTTCAAATTCGTTTATTACACCGGTCCAATTTCCGCTTTCCCAATAAGTTACAGCAAGATTGTAATGTGCATCTACATAATAAGGAGAAATTTCAATAGCTTTTAAATATACCAAAATCGCATCTTTAAATCTTTTTTGTTTATTAAGAATAGTACCGAGATTATTATAGTATTCAATTTTTTGAGGTTCTTTTACTATTGCAAGTTTATATTCTTCGATTGCTTCATCAAAAAGCCCGTTATTGTAATACAAATATGCTATATCAGCGGATATATTTTCTTTGGATAATATTTTCATATTTTCAAATTCCGTTTTAACCAATGATTTTTGATTTGTTTCGATATAATAATTTGCCAAAGTCAGATGATATGAATATGCGAGCACTGTATCACGGTAACGGAAACGATTTTCTCTTAAAGCATAAATATCTGAAAAATTATAATTTGGCATTTTTCTGCCAAGTACATTCAATAAACCAATTTTGCTAAATTTCATATCATTAAAATAATTAGGATT
Organism: Elusimicrobia bacterium RIFOXYD2_FULL_34_15; assembly: GCA_001800605.1. GTDB lineage: Bacteria > Elusimicrobiota > UBA8919 > UBA8919 > UBA8919 > UBA9627. The sequence goes on along the minus strand of MGVS01000050.1, from coordinate 12,323 downwards.
TTCAGACAGATAATAAACATTTTTATTATTTTCCTGAATCATTTTTCTCTCAATAGGCAGTCTGACCATTGTCCTGTCCCTGCCCTTAATCCAGTAATAGCGGTCTCCATAAATATTAGGGAAAGCACTTGCATTGCAATCATAAACATCTACAGCTGGTCTATTTTTTAAAGCAAGTTTCATGTACGCCAGAATAAAGACAGATTCGTCTGCTTTGTCTAAAAAAATCATAGAATTATCCGGAACGGTCTTTAAAATGTTCTTTCCCAGGTCATAAGGGAAAAAATTATACCTTAAATTATTTTTTTGAAAATTAGAAGAAAAAAGAAAAACTAAAAATATGGTAATAAATAAAGGAGTCCATTTAACTTTTTTTGTTATATAAGATAATGCTAAACCGATCCATATACTAAAAATTATTATTGAAGGTATGTGGAATGGTTCAAGCAAATCCCTTGTATCTTCGTTGACTGGTTTATTTGCAAGAAACATAAAAAATGGTCCGGAAAAAATAAAAATCATAAGTAAACACCAGAAAATTTTTCTGTTCCGTTTATAGGAATACATTAACCCAAAAATTCCTATAAAAAATCCGATAATTGTAGACGAATTATAAACATTTCTAATATATTCCCATATTTGTTGTAAAAACAAAGAAAAAGGTCTTAAAAGATACCCTCCTTTTTCTTCTATATGCATTACCCCGCCATAACCGATCCTGAAAACAACTCTTAGAAAATTTTCGAAAACTCCAGGATTATCCCAGTTATCTACCGGGTGTTGTTGAGAACGAAGAAATAGGTACAAATAAACTGAAAATCCTATAACAAAAAAAAGAAGATAGTAATTTATTTTTTTAAATGAAAAACTTATTTTTTTGATTAGAATTAAATAGAGAAAAATTCCGGGAAAGTAGAGTGAAAGTGTGTGATGATTACCAAGTCCTATCCCGCACAGAAAAATGATAAGCAAAATATTTTTATCAGCAATTAACGAATAAATAATAATCGTCATAAAAAATGCGTTTAAAGTATAAATTCCGCCTTTTGTCTGGACACATTGTGACCAAAAATTATGGGAAAAAGCTAAGCTAAATGCGGTTGCAAATGAGCAAAACCAAATAAAAATATGTGAATTTTTTACTGCTGAATTATCGGATAATAGTAACTCTTTTATAATTAAATATATTATTCCGCAGGATAATGCACCAAAAAACACGCTCATGCAGTTAACACGATAAGCGATATTTCCAAATGGAATAAATATAGAAAAAATTTTACCTAATAATACGTATAATGGATATCCCGGCGGATGTCCGATACCCAGTGTTTTTGATGCTGTAATAAGTTCCCCGCTGTCTCCGGTACAGACTGTCGGTGAAGATGTTATTAATAGTATTAAAAAATTTATAATAAATGTGATAATCATCGTCTCAATAATGCTAAATATTTCCTTGCCTGCTGATGATTTGGATCAATTTGTAAAACAATTTCAAACTGTTCAATAACACTCTGCCAATCTTTTAATTTCCAGTAAACTACTCCGAGATTATAATGAGCATCTACGTAATCATATTTTAAATCAATAGCTTTTTTATACTGAGAAATTGCAAGCTCGCTGTTATTTTGCTGTTCATGTAATACGCCTAAATAATTATAAGTATCCGGAAGTTTTGGGTTTATGTCAGCAGCTTTTTGATAGAAAACGATTGCATCGTCATATTTTTGAATTTGATATTTCTCATAACCCTTATTTAGATAAATGAAAGCTAGATTAATTTTTGCGCTATCATCATACGGATTTGTTTCTATACCTTTCTTGAATTTTATAATTGCTTCTTCTTCTAATCCTTTCTCTTTAAGAGAAATTCCTATATTATTATACACCCATTCTACATCTCCTCCGACGTCGGCGGCTGCATCAAACTCAAGTTGCATATTTTTTATATTTTTAAACTTATAATATTTTTCTGCCAAAAAATAGTGGTATTGTGCCGAAACATCGCGTAACAAATATTCATCAAGATAATTTTTGTTATCGATATCTCTGATTACATAAAAATTCCATAAATCAAAATCTGCCGGCAAAGGTTTAGCTCTAAACACGATGCCGGTTATTTCGGATTTTAAATTTTTTAAATTTGAGAAACTGCATCCGAGAGAGAAACAGATAGGTCTTGATTGTAGCAGAAGTTCGTTTTCTACAAGAGCACGTCTGTTTTGTTTTTCTTCTTTTGTTAGCTGAAAGAAATCGTTTCCAAAAATATTTTTAAACAAAAGACCCGTATCAGTATAAAAAGAAGCATCTAAACGTCTTTTTAAACACCATTGCTGATAGGAAAGCAGGAACATCTGGTTATCACCTGAAGAAAAATAATGGGAATTTTCCGGAAGTGATTTTAAAATATTGGATGAATAATCATATGCAATGTAATTATTCCTTTTGCTATTATATTTAAAATGCATAATTAGAGGTAATATTAAAAGCGGAATAAAGAAATAGGGTTTTAAATATTTGGCTATAAATAACAGACCAAAACCTAACCATAAAGCCATTATTGAATATGACGGCAAGAAATAAACCTCGACAACAGATGCCTGCTGAGGATTGAATTGAAATTTTAATATAAGCAGCATCACAATGCTATTTGTAAGAAATAATATTATGCTAAAGATAGAGAATTTTTTTGCTTTTTTATAAAGATTTACCAGGCCTAATAATATCAACGGGATTATGTAGTATGTGAATTGCTCGCCGGCAAGTTTAAAAAAATATTTAATAAATGAAAATTTTGTTTGTAGATTTACCGTTTGTCCGAATTCAAAAGTTTTATATTGTACCCTTCTTATCTGATCAATAAATTTTTCAAATATTCTTGTATTTCCCCAATCCATAAAAGGATTTGCCGAAGAGCGTATGGGCATAAAAATTAAAACGGATAATCCAAGTAAAAAGAAAATTGTATACAAAAAAAATCTTTCTGGCAGATTTTTTTTGTGAAATAATTCCTTCCAATATAAAATTAAAAAAACCGGAAATAATAACCCGGTTATATAATGTCCTGCTATTCCAAGTCCTGAGATGAATGAGAATAGGTATAAATTTTTATATTTTGTTATAGAAATATAAATAAGCAATGTTATAAAAAATGCATTAATAGTATATATTTCCGCAACTACAGCTTGAGACCAGAAGGTTTTTGAAAAAGATAGAAATAAAGCTGATATGATAGCTATCGTAAATACTGTCGAAGAAGTTTTTGTATTTTCCTTTTGAAATTCGTTAATATTATTATTTATTAAACGTTTAGATATTAAGTATACCATACCGCAAGTCAATGCTCCGAAAAAGGCCGACATTAAATTTATACGGTAACCGATATTTCCAAAAGGAAATAATGTGGAAAATATTTTTCCAAATAAAACATACAACGGGTACCCCGGCGGATGGGTAATGCCGAGAATACGTGCCGCGGTAGTAAATTCACCGCTATCGCCTACATACACTGTAGGGCAAAGGGTTATTAAGTATAGACCAAAAGAAATAAAAAAAGTAATTAACATACAAAGCTCCGGTTATAATAACCCGTATTTTCTTCTTAAATACCATTCCAGACATAATAAAATAATTAAAATCAAATAAGTAAAAGTTTTATTCCAGATATTTATTTCATAGAGTACATCGGATTTTGTTATACGGGGTTTAATTTTTAATTCATTATAGTTGAATGAATTAGTTGAATATAATGTTCCGTTTGTTTTGTCTGAAATTTGCTTTAAAAAAGGCTCATTTACCATAATATCTTCCGATTCTCTGGAAATATCAAAAACAGACAAAGAAATGCTGTCTTCACCAAGATATTTTCTGTTGTAATATGCATATACTTCAAGTTTATATGTACCCGAAAGTTCCAAAGGAATTTTTGTGCCGTATTCCCCATTTTCAATTTCTGGCGGAACATTTACAGTTTCTTTTTTACTGTCAGGTTTTGTTATAATTAGATTGACAACAGCGTTGTTTACAGGTTTAAAATATTCATCTTTTACTTTAATTTTTACTAGGGAGCTGTCGCCGATATTATAACTTTTTTTAGTAAATATTGCTACTTGTTTCATTGAAGACGAATTAGTCAGCCATTTTATCGATTGTCCCCATAGTTTGACATATTTATAGGGATTTTCGCTTCCAAGAGCCAAACGCCATAATGAGGGTGTTGTAATGCACATCACGCGGCCTTTACCCATATCTGAAATTGTTATTACAGGATATTTAGATTTTTCACTTTCTGCAAGAAGTGTTGTTTTTTCTTTTATTGTAGAAATATTTATCGTATCAAGCTCCGGCAAGTTTTTTAATATAGAAATGTTCTCTTTATTATCATCTGAGAATTTTAGAATATTATTATCAGGTTTTAAAATATTTAATGAAAATTTATCCTGGCTTATTTCATTGGTCGGATTAACCGGAAGTATTTCAGAGATAGGAGTATTTTGGTAAATTGATAGCGGAATTTCGCCGCTGATAATTAAAAATGCTTTACCATATTCGATCACAAAATTCCGTATATTTACCAGATATTGAGGATTTATAGCAAAACGTGAATAATTAAAATTATCAAAAATTAACATATCAAAATTAAAAATTTCTCTTGAGAATATCTCGTCAACCGGGAAAGGAATAAGAGAAAGTTCACTATCAGGAACAGCAACTATATTTTCAGGATTTCTTAAAATTATAAATGATACAAGTTCGATATTAGGGTCATTTTTTAATGTGGTTCTTAAAAATGAATAATTAAAAGAAGGTTGACCGCATAAATATAAAATTCTTATTTTTTCCGGTTCTACTTCCAAGGTAAACTTCTTTATATTATCAGAGTAGCTTTTCTCACCCTGATATGTGGGTGTTTCAATACTGTAATTGTTCACTCCTGCTTTGTCCGGAGTAATTTCAAAGGCTAATTCATACATGCCGTCATTTTGAATATTTAATGTTTTAGTTTGTATGATATTGTTACCTGATTTCAAGTATATAGGTATGTTTTTATTGGTAAAGCCAAAAGTATGTATTTTTATATTTATTATAGCATTTGTATTGCGGAATATAATTTCAGGTATTTCAATTTTAGAGATCGATATATTTTTTTGAATATCTTTCTGTTCAATTTTAACTACTAAAACCGGTATTTTTAAATTGCTCAATTCGTTCAATATTTCAAAATCGTCTTTTTCAACATTTTGATTACCGTCACTAAACAGGATTATGCCATCTAAGTTTTTCCCGAGAAAATTAGTTTTAGTTTTTTCCAATGCACCTAATATGTCTGTTTTAGATCCTTGAATTTTTAAAGATTGAATATCTTTTTCCGTTAATTCTTTTATATCACTTGAAAAAGAAAAATAATGCGGGCTTACCATAGCATTTCCGATAAATTGCGATTTTAAAATACTTTTTACTTTTTCAAATTCTCTAGTGCTTACATTTCCCATACTTAACGAATTATCAATAAGTAATGCTACAGAAGGTATATTGCGTTTATTGTAAACTTTTTTTACAGGCTGAAAAATAAGCAATATAATCAGCAAAAATATTATTATTCTTAATATTAAAAATAGTTTTTTCATTGTAATTTATTTTGTATAAAAGATTTATGAATTGTGTCTGATTTATAGGTACCGGTCAGTGAATATAATATTATGTTTAGCATCAATTTTTTAGTTTCCCATCTTTGCTGTTCACTGCAGGGATAGATATAATTACCCAGATTGTCTTTTTCCCAGGCACCGAGCAGATCATTCTGGGAGTAGATGATACTGTATCGTTCTCCGATTTTGCAGCCTTCAATATATCTATTTGTAGTTATTCTGCCCGGTACATTTTTTAATAAGTAAAAAGATTTAAAAACAGCATCACTGACCGGTATTTTATCAAGCGGATTTTCAGGAGATATTTTTCTAATAACATCTCTGATATTTTTATCAAAGCCAAACCCTTTCTTTCCGGAAGAATCATCAATAAAGATTAAACCACCGCACAAAATATATCTTTTTAAAATTTGTATTTCTGTTTCAGTGAAATCTGGATGGTCGGTATTTCCGGCAATTACAATGAATGGCGACCAGTAAAGAATTTCATCACTGAGTTTTAGTACCCGCCTGCCTGGAATTATCTTAACGCTGGTTGTAGTTAAAAGATATTCCGAGATTCTATCCCATGCAGTAGGTCTTGTGTCCCAGTTATCCGAATATTTTAGCTGGCTAAATACAAATTTGCCCCCCTGCTGGCAATAGAGACAAGTTAAAAGTAAAAAGTTAAAAGTTAAAATTAAAAAAACAACCAAAAAGAAAGGTCTTATTCTTCGTAATTTGTTTTTTAAATCTGTGTAATCGTTTTTAAAAATCTGTGTAATCATTCTTTTCTCGGATTGGCTAAAATAGTTTCTAGTATGAATAATAATAGTAATAGTAATATTAATAATTTTGATATTTCACTGCCATATAATATTTTTTTAATATTTTTTTCAAAGTATTTATCAGCTGATATTCTACCTATGAATGTTTTACCTAAGGATTTTTTTAAATCCACAATACTAATTTTTCTTAAGTCAGATTCAGCGGATGCAATATCCAAATTAACACTAATAAAATTACTCCTATTGTTTTTAAATTTAATTTCATATATACCCGGAGTATCAAAATAATTTACAGAAGTTTTAACAATTTTGCCGTCAGGGAAGATTATGCTTGAAATATTCGGTTCCAAAGATTCTGTAAATGGTTTTCCTACAATTATATTTTTAGTTAAAACTTCTTTTGATGAAAAATAACCAAGTAACTGTTTTACTAATATGGGAAAAAGCGGTTTTACTGGTATGTCGGAATAGGAAAGATTTGAAGAAATAGCATAAACATATACATTGTTTTTTCCGCGTATTAAAAACGGCGTATTATCCGTAAATTTCAGTAAAGTTTCAGAACTTTCTTTTGGATTCAAAATAAATCTTTTATTTATTTGAATGTTTTTTAATACATCTACATTCTCAAATAAGCCAAGGTTTGCGGAAAGTTCTCCTCCGGTTACAATCGAGTTTAATTCGCAAGGAAGCAGAGATGCTATATTAGAGTTATAATTTGCTAAATTAATTTTGTCTCCTAAAAAGAAAATCAGGTTATTACCTTTTAAAGTAAAATCATTTAATCTAACAACATTGTTTCTATTTAACTCGGCTACATTACAAAGGAATATTATTGAATAGTTATTTAGCGGTTCATTATCAAATTGATCATAATTAATAACTTTAACTATAGCGTCTTCAGACATTGCGGTTCTTAAAAAATAAATCTCACCCTTAAATTCAGAAAACTGAGGATTTCCGTCTACTAATAGTATCTTTGGCTTATCATGAAAATTAAAAGCAAAAAAATTCTTGTTATCTATGCCTAATTTGTCGGGTTCGCTTTCTAAGTAGCATTTATGAATACCGTTTGAAAGATTTTTTAAATTGAAAGTCAATATTGATTCTTTGTAAGAATTGGTGTCAAAAAACATGTTCTTATATTTTTTACCGTCAATATACAGAGAAGCTAATAGTTTCTTATCAAATTCAGAAAAATTAGAAATTGTAAAGGTTATATCATTATTGATTGTATCAACCTTTGCAACAGTATAGTTTTCAGGTTCGTTTTCGCCAACATCTATACCGATAATTTTATTTTGCGAATTTGTTAAATCGGTATTATCTCTCCATCCATTCTTTGCGAAATCAGAGAATAAAATAATTCTTACTTCATTATTTGTATTTTTGAAGTATTTGACGGCTTCAGTTATTGCATTGAAAGCATCTGTCTTATTATAAGTAATTTTGATGTTGTCCAATTCAGATAATATAATTTGTCTGTCAATTGTAGGATTTTTTACAACCGGTATTAATTTGTCGGAAAATGAAAAGAAAGTTATTTTCTCATAAGGTTTCAATAGTGATATGGTTTTCTTAATAGTTTCTTTTGCGATATCAAGACGTACCTTGCCGTTTTTATAATAATCCATGGAATATGAATTGTCTAATAACAAGATTGTTTCAAGATCTTTAGAAGCAGACACATATCGTATAACCGGTTTAGCAAAGATAAGTGAAAGCAAAATTATTATCAAGCATCTAATTAGAAGCAATAAATATTGCCTTAAGCGGAACTTTTTTATCGCACGTCTGGAAGCAATTTCTATAAATTTTAAATAACTGAAATCAATTTTTTTTGGTTTTTTTCTGGAAAGAAGATGAATGATTATTGGAATTGAAACAATTGAAATGCCGATAAGAAATAAAGGATTAAGAAATGACATAAATTTTAATACTGCAGATTACACAGATTTTGAAAGACGATTACACAGATTTAACTACGTGTCCTAATCTGTGTAATCTTGTTGTTCATCTGTGTAATCAATGATTGTTTGGTTTTTAAATAATCATATATTTTCTCTTTTAGAAAGATAGTTTGTAAGCGCTAAATCTAGAGGCATTGAGGTATTTAAATATGAATAATCAATATCTGATTTATGGAACTCATGCTTATATTTTTCGATAAAATCAGATATCAGCTTCCTATATTCTTTTTTTATTATGTCAGGTTCAGTGATTAATGTGTTTTCGTTTTCTAATTCTCTGAACAATACATTTCCGGGAATATTTAATGTTTCTTCAATAGCGTCTAAAATATGAAAAACTATTACTTCGTGTTTGGCAAACCTGTAATTTTTAATGGCTTTTATTATACTTTCCTGGTCTTCAAATAAATCAGACAGGAGAATTATAAGAGTTCTTTTTTTTAAATTTTTGGAGAATTCCATAAGAATTTTTGAGATATCTGTTTTACCTGTGCAATTAATATTTGAAAGTTCATCTAGAATAACGGACAGGTGGCTCAAATTCGAGCGAGGAGGAATATTTTTTTTAATTTCACTGTCATAGACTAAAAGTCCTACAGAATCACCTTGTTTAATCATCATATATGCAAGAGACGCAGCGATGTATGACGCATATTCTAGTTTTGAAATGCCGTTAGATTTATATCCCATTGAGGCGCTTGCATCCAATAAGATATATGATTTAAGATTTGTTTCTTCTTCATATTGTTTAATAAAATATTTATCAGATTTGGCATAAACGGTCCAGTCAAGATGTTTAAGCTCGTCACCGAATGAATATTCTCTATGCTGTGCAAATTCCAGCGAATGCCCCTTGAAACGGCTGGAATGCAGGCCGGATATAAAACCTTCAACAATAAATTTTGCTTTCAGATACATTGTTGAAAGTTTTGCGACAATTATAGGATCAAGATAATGTTTCATTTCGGGGTTATGGTTTCTAAGAGTTTTTTAATGATTTGTTCGGATGTAATCCCCTCAGCTTCTGCGGTGTAATTTAAAAGAAGACGGTGTCTTAGGACAGGATAAGCAACTGTCATTATATCTTCAGTTGAAACCGCGTATCTGCCTTCGAGTACCGCTCTGGATTTACCTGCAAGAATAAGATTCTGTGATGCACGGGGACCGGCACCCCAGTTTATCCACTTTTTTATAAAATCAAGCGATGAGTTCTTAGGTCTGGTTTCAGAAACTAATTTTACCACATAATCTATTACATAATCACTCACAGGTACTTTACGTACAATTTCCTGCAGAGCTAAAATCTCATCGGAGTTAAGTAAACTTTTTACTTCTATCGATGAAATTCCTGTAGTTTTCAATATTATTTCTTTTTCTTCTTTATTGCTTGGATAATCGATATTAACCTGAAAGAAGAATCTGTCAAGTTGGGCTTCCGGCAATGGATAAGTCCCTTCCTGTTCAATCGGATTTTGGGTTGCAAGTACAAAAAACGGAGACGGTAATATGTGTGTTTGTCCGGCAACGGTAACCTTATATTCTTGCATTGACTGCAAAAGTGCAGATTGGGTTTTAGGCGGAGTCCTGTTTATTTCATCCGCAAGAATAATATTTGCAAAAACCGGGCCTTTTACGAATTTAAAGCTTCTCTCACCGGTTGAAATATTTTCTTGTATAACTTCGGTTCCTGTAATATCCGAAGGCATTAAATCAGGAGTGAACTGGATTCTTGAAAATTGCAGATCTAAGATTTGTGAAACCGTTGAAATTAAAAGTGTCTTGGCGAGGCCGGGAACTCCTACTATTAGACAGTGTCCTTTAGCAAATAATGAGATCAATAATTGATCGATTACTTCCTGCTGGCCGACAATAACTTTGCTCAATTGCTCGATAATTGATTTTCGTGCAGATACAAGTTTTTCTACTAATTTTATGTCAGATATTTTTTCCATATTACCTCCGAGTAATCCCGTTAGAGATGTGTTTTTATATGCATGTTATATATAAAAAGAATAATAAAAAACAGATAAATTTTATTTCTAAAATACACGGAAGTGTTATAAAAACACTTCCTATCTCTAACGGGATAAATTATACAAAATACTTGACTTTTATTCAACAGTTTGATAATATAAATTTATGGGTAAAAAAATATATATAGATCATAATGCGACGACACCGGTCCATCCGGAAGTGCTAAGTTCAATGCTCCCATATTTTAAAGAATTTTACGGTAACCCGTCGAGCATTCATTCTTTTGGCCAGGAAACAAGAAAGGCTATTGAAGATTCCCGGGAAAAAGTAGCTAAACTTCTCGGTGCTGAAAGTTCAGAAATTATCTTTACATCCTGCGGAACAGAATCTAATAATCATGCCATTAAAGGAACAGCTTTTGCTCTGCAGAATAGAGGAAATCATATAATCACTTCAAAAATAGAGCATCATGCGGTAATAGAAGTATGTGAATATTTATCAAAAAAATTCGGTTTCGAAATAACATACATTCCAGTAGATAAACATGGAATTATTGACCCTGAAGATGTGAAAAAAGCAATAACAGATAAAACGATTCTTATATCAATCATGCATATAAATAATGAAATTGGGACAATACAACCTATAGAAGAATTAGGAAAAATAGCGCAGGAAAAGCAAATAGTTTTTCATACAGATGCTGTTCAATCGGGTGGCAAGATTCAAATAGATGTGAAAAAGCTTGGCGTAAGTTTATTATCTTTATCCGGACATAAGTTTTATGCACCCAAGGGAGCCGGAATTCTTTATATTAAAAAAGGTTTAAAAATTCATTCCCTTCTGCACGGCGGAAGCCATGAAAAGAACCGCAGAGCCGGAACTGAAAATGTCCCTTATATAGTAGGAATTGCAAAAGCATTGGAACTTTCCTATAAAGACATGAGCAAAGAAAGTAAAAGATTACTGCAACTTCGTGAAAAACTTGAAAAAGGCATTGTAGAAAAGATTGAATATGTCCAAATTAACGGACATCCCAGTAAAAGAATTTTTAATACCTCAAATATTTCATTCGATTTTATAGAAGGTGAGGGTTTATTGCTTTCCCTTGATCTAGAAGGAATTGCAGCCTCAACCGGAAGCGCTTGTACTTCCGGGACACTTGAACCTTCACATGTTTTATCAGCAATGGGCGTATCGGTCACTAATTCCCAGGGTTCAATAAGATTTTCGTTAGGTCATCAGAATACAGAAGAAGATATTGATAAACTGTTGGACGTTTTACCAAAAATAGTAAGTAGATTACGTTCTATGTCGCCTCTTTGGGAAGATAAACAAAAAGGCGTTAAAACACAATTTGAAGATCCAAAAAAATATCATTAGACATCCTATAAAGAAAAGGATGTCTGATTACACAGATTAAAAGGCAGATTACACAGATTATTTTAAAGGATTTAGGTTCTAATCAGTGTAATCGGTGTAAAAATCTGTTTTAATCAGATACAATGCAATTGTATCAGGAGATAAAATGCAATATTCTTCAAAAGTAATGGAGCACTTTAATAATCCAAGAAATGTTGGTGAAATTCCGGATGCAGATGGCGTTGGTAATGTAGGTAATCCTGTTTGTGGCGACATAATGCGGCTTTATATAAAAGTGAAAGACGGAATAATAGTAGATGCTAAATTTAAAACATTTGGTTGCGGAGCTGCTATTGCTACATCTTCAATGGTCACAGAAATGGTTAAAGGCAAATCAATAGATGAAGCGCTACAAATATCAAATCGGGCGGTAGCAGAAGCTTTAGGCGGTCTTCCGAGTATTAAAATGCATTGCTCAGTTCTTGCCGAAGAAGCGTTAAAGGCAGCACTTACGGATTATTATAAAAAACACCCCAAATAATCGCTCGTAGCAAATTTGTCGGACACGCTCAGCCAGCCACCCTGCTGGCTTCGCTCGTAGCGTAGCT
>MGVS01000049.1 GCA_001800605.1 Elusimicrobia bacterium RIFOXYD2_FULL_34_15 | reverse complement strand
TTAATAGGAAGGAAGCATGTCAAAAGATGCTGATTTTTGACAGAGGATACTATTTTCTTCTTGACATGCTTTTCCATAGATGACTAAAAACGTTATAAATTCAAACAAAAACTGTTACCAAAATACTGAACAACTACACTGTCGGTAGGCAGGCTCACACTAACTACAAAGCATTTTATTTTCGCAGAGTTTATCCCGCAAATAGCGGGACTCAAATTTTCAAGTAATTAGTATTTAGTGCTTAGCTTAAGGATTTCTATTTTACTAAAATAGTATAAAAAATCAAGGAAATATTTAAGGACACTTAAGTTGATTATCTGAGGAAGGTGGTTTTTACTGTATAGTAATTTTATAATATAGAGTTTAAGTAGCTTAATATTAGATTATTTCTTTATCTGATTGTTGATATAAAATAACAATTAAACTGATTAATGTTGGAAAGAAACTCTTTAAGAATTTACTATTAAATTTCTGTGTTTTGATGAAAGAACGCGTATTTTCCATTAAAATTGGTATTGATGACCATGACAATGTTATTATTTCTGCCATTCTATCTCCAGAAAGTCCGATTATCCTGAAAGGTACTAATATTTTCTTCAAGCTATTTGTTAATTCATTAGGTGAAGTAGTTTTAATCAGCAAAAAAGCACTAATTGTCATAAGGACAAATCTAAATACAAACATACCTCCTAAAAAAAAACCATCTCTTGTGATGTTAAATAATCCTAATTTTAAATATATTTCACCAGTTTTATTGAATATAGTTGGTATTATAAATGAGGTTAAAATAAACGGCGTTATTTTTTTTGTTTCAGATAATAGATTTAGAAAAGGAATTTTTGATAAACTTATAATAAAAAATAATAAAAATAATATTACAGTATAAACTAAAAAGTTATTAAAAAGTAAAATTATCAAAGTTAAAATAAATACTATTAATATTTTTAAATAAGTTGATGCACGATGAATAAGAGAATTTTCATTTAAATAATGTCCTATATTATTGTTATCTAATTGCAGATTTTGCACATAAATATTCTGACAAAAAGTATTTTGCAAGTTATTATCTATAGAAGTAATTTTATTAGTAGAATTTTCTAATTTTTGACATACCCTCGAAGCAAGAAAACCTGTTATCCAGCCAGTTATAATTGCACTAATTCCAAGCCAAGGTAAAAGCAAGAATATGCCTTTATGTCTTATAAGCAATAAATACACTAAGCTAATCTGAACCAAATTGCTTGTAATTGCACCAATTAAACTTATACCAATGAGACTTAAATAGATTTTAGAATTAAGAGTTGATAATTTATAAAATAAACCCATAACCAAAGTGCTTATTATGGCGGAAGAAAAACTTAAAATGAAAGTCGGTGAGAAAAAAGTTCCTAAAATAAAAGAACTGATAATGGTGCGTAATACCGATATCTCTAATGAAATTTTAAACCCAAGGTCGACTAACGCAACTAATACTATAATATTAGCTAAACCTAATTTTATGCCAGGTATAGGCTGTGGTATTAGATATTCAAGGGTTTGTAAAACAGTAGCACAGGAAACTAAAAGTGCTATTTTTTTAATTTTAATATATTCTTCTGTTTTCATTTTTTTTTAATAACTTACAGCATTACATTCAATATCTTTTGAATCGCTGATAATTTCAATTAATATTTTATTCGGTACGCAGACAATGGTTTGATAAGGGTTCGATATCCATCCAGAATGTTTACATATTTTATTTGGGCAATCAGATTCCAAAACTCGGAGATGTCCTTCTGCAACTTCTATTTTCATCTTTTTAATATTTATTACTTTTTTTTGAGACAAACTAGTTTTTTCAACTAATTTATTATTTTTATAAATAAAAGCTTTTTTATTATCAGAATTTAAATTTTTGAACGACATAAGTGAAAAAGAAAATAACAGAATAAACATGGCAACAGCAAAATCATATTTTGATATTTTGTAAAACTTTTGTTTATTCATATTTTTTCTATAACTAATATTTTTATCAGTAATTAAATTTTAAATTTGTTTTTTCAAGTTCTGAAGAAACTGTTATTATAGTACCATCGTTTGTTTCACTTATTATTATTGCTTCAGTATTCCGGATTTTGTTAACAATGGCCATGCCTTTTTTGGCACCCAATACAAATATTGCGGTGCTGAGGGCATCAGCAAGCATCGGATCATCAGTTATTATCGTTGTGCTTATTGTTCCTTTTGCAGGATAGCCGGTTTGCGGAACAAAAATATGATGATATCTAACTCCGTTAGAAAAAAAATATTTTTCATAGTCACCGGAAGTCACTATCGACTTGTCTTTATATTCTAATATTGTTAATAATTCATTTTGTTTGCGCGGGTGTTGTACTCCTATTTTCCATGGATTATTTTCTAATGCTTCCCCGATGACCATAATATCGCCGCTAATATTAATTAATGCTTTTTTTATGCCATATTCTTTTAATTTTTTAGATGCCATTTTAACTGCATACCCCTGGGCTATTCCGCCAAGATCGATTTTCATTCCGGGTTTTGCCAAATAAACTGTGAGTTTTTCTTTATCTAATTTTATATTTTTATAGTTTACAAGCGGCAATACACTTATAATTTTATTTTTTAGAGGAAGAGAAGGTTTATCTGTATCAAATCCCCATAAAGAAACTAATGGTCCAACCGTTATGTCAAAAGCGCCTTCAGTCAAATCACCTATCCGTATGGATTCTTCAATTATTTTAAATAATTCATTGTTGACTGTGATAGGTTGTTTACCCGCATTTAAGTTTATTTCTGAAACTTTACTATCTAAACCATAACCGCATAGTTTGTCTACCTTTTCTATTTCATTAAAAGATTCTTTTAGTGCTTTTTTTGCTTTATAACTATTCGCATCAATAATTGTTATCTCACATGGAGAATTAATTAAAAATTTTGTTTTTTTAAATGTTTGTTCCCTGCAGCCGCTTAAAAATAATACAAACAATAATGGTAAAATAAATATTTTTGTTTTCATAATCTTATTAAAATTTTATAGATGTACAACTAAAGAATAAATTAGATTTCAAATCTTCCTTTGCGACTGAACCTACATATGGTGAATAGTCCAAATTAGTTTTTTTATTATATATTTGATAAGTTAGTTCTAAATCAATCCAGGATGTTAAAGCATAATTAATACCCAGCCCGTATAAATTTGTGATAAAAGATGCTAATTTAAGGTCTGCCGTCATAAATCTTTCTTCCTCAGTATAAAAATTTTTAAAAAAGAATGCCTGTCGCTGATTATAGTTTCTTCCTACGGCAGATATCCATAATTTATCTGTAAAATAACGATTGTATTTTAATTCATAAGTATTGGATGTTATTTCCCAATTATCAAAATAATACCGGTAATTTAATTGCAATGAAGATTTCATTTCACCTGGAATTGAGAGATTATAGAAAACTCCATAAGCGATTTTATCCCTAATCGTTGGATGCCTTTCTTTGTAATAAAAGCTAAGTAAATCGTAGTTAACCACTATTCTATGATAAGGGTTTTCTAAATATCCATTACTTAATGAATAAGTTGTATTAAATCTAACCTGAGAGATAGGAGACAGCACCTGCGTTAAACTTAGGTCATATACTTTTGTTGTTATTTCATCTTCCCAAGTTACACCAAAAGGAAATATTTTATCATCGAAATTAGAATATCCAATGCTTAATGCTGTATTACGATTATTAAATTCTTGAGTAGCTGTTAAGAAATATGATGAAGAAGCATAGTCATCTTCCTTACTACTATCTACCAATACTTTAACAGTTGTTTCTTTTTCCTTAACACCAATGCCAACATAATATTCATTTCTTTTTTCAACTTTCTTTTTTGAAGAAGGTGTTGCACCGGTGACTCCATCAACTATAGGTATATCGCGTGAGGCAGCCGAAATACCATCAACGACTGCTCCTACAGATAAATCAAACCCCTTTTTCCCTATAGTCGAATCTAAAGTAGTGGTTTTTATGGTAACCTGATTGTTGTCTTGATACATAATATATTTAATTGATACTTTATTTTCGGCAAAACAAATAGCAGAAAGAATTGTTCCTAAATAAAAAATAAAAACAAATTTAATCCGTTTTTTTAAAATTGTATAGAAACAAGACACTAATGCTTCAATTGATTTCATTTTTCTTTTTTATGGACGGTCCTTGGATTATGGTTGATTTTAGCTTTGAAAATATTTCGTTAAATTTATCCGGCGGTTGCGAACCAATATATTGGATTATTCCGTTACCATCTATGACAATGCTTAACGGAAATCCTTTTAATCCGTATTTCTTAGCTAAAACAGCATTTTTGTCTAACAACACCGGATATTGCAACTTCCATTTTTCTGCAAATCTGCGGATCTTTTTCTCATCTTCTTTAACGTCTATGCCAAACATAAGCAATTTTTGATCCTTATAATTTTTATTTATTGTTATTAATTGAGGAAGTTCTTCTTTGCAGCTAGAACACCAAGTAGCAAAAAAGTTAAGGTAAATAATGTTTTTACCTTTATAGCTGCTTAAGGTGTGTTCTTCACCAGTCAAACTTTTTAGAACAAAATCAGGAGCAGGAGACCCTACTTTTAAAGAATCTTGAGCTTTGATATAAGAATTTAAGAAGAACAATATACAGAAAATAAAAATACCTTTTTTAATCATGGTTTTTTTCCTCCTTATTTGCATCCACAGCCGCCCCCAGCACCGCCGTATCCGCCACTGCTGGCTTCACGTGAATTAAGCATGTGTTGCTGATATATAGAACTGTTTTGATCAGTGGTAAATTGCATTATAGGTTCACCTAAAATTCCTTTTTCCCATGGCTGTACGGTATTACATCCGCTAACGAAAGAAAGCGAGATAATCACAATTATTGTGAAAAATAAATATAAATTGGTTTTTTTGTTAAATTTTTTCATAATTACCTGCACTATGGAGCATAGGTAGCAGAAAATGAAGTTATAAAATTACCCGTAGTTCCATTTGTACTGTTTGATGAAGAACCTAAAATAATAGTTCCTAGATAAGTTGCTCCAATAACACCACCTTGTTGACTTGTTTCAATTCGATAACGGTAAGTACCAGAAGCAACTAGACTTCCTACACTGTTATAACAAGGTATCCAATTTGAAGTATAACTTCCGGGATTCTTACTTGCCCCAGTAGTTCCATTAGTAACACCATTTGATTTAGCGTACCAGTTAGGAAGTTCACTTGGTCTTGTTGAGGATCTATTTGAAACAAAAAGTGTGCGAATAAAAGTTCCTGCACTATTTTCAATCCACACAGCTTCCTGTGGTTTGTTACCGCTATAAGTGCTTAATGTATAATTGACAGCTACTGAACTAGTTAGATCTGGTTTTATTATAATACTAGTAACCGATAAATCAACATATTGGAAACTGCCCCAGTTGTTTTGCGAGTCTTTAGCATGAACATATATCCTGTAAGTTCCTACA
>MGVS01000048.1:695-30147 GCA_001800605.1 Elusimicrobia bacterium RIFOXYD2_FULL_34_15 | reverse complement strand
AGGCATTATACCATAGCTATTTCAGGACATTTCTACTTTGGTCATACAAGACATTATCATTTTGGCGGGACAGCAAGTCTAAAAAGTAACAACTTTATCGCTTTCTTCCATAATTTCATGCAAATCTTTCATTGTTGAGGTATGTTCCATATCCGGCACAATCGCTTCCGGTTCGTCTTGATACGTATTATATGAATAGTCCTTCTCATAATTATCAGTAAACATGTGCATTTTTTCAAGAGAATTGAACTTTTTATTATTGATAAACTCCGGGTCAAGCCCCTTTCCCAACAAGCACATTTTTACAGAATCACCGCTTTTAACGGCAAAATATGCCAATCTAAAAGCATCCCATACTGCTTCCGAATTACCGGAATACACTACGATACCTAACTTCATGATTACCTCCTTTCTATTTCAAATTAAATTTCCTTTAACTGAGATAGTATATTCTTTTATAATTGTATTTATACCGGACTTTTGTACTGCATCTTCTACAATATTTACCGTACCGAAACAACATGGTACTTCCATATGAACAATAGTTATTGACTTTATATTATTATTTTTAAAAATCTCTGAAAGCTTATCAACATACATTTCATATTCATCATCTAATTTTGGACAGAATACAACTAATACCTTATTTTTCAAAAATCTATTATGAAAATCAGGAAATGAAAATGGCACACAATCAGCAGTTATTACAACATCAGCATTATTAAAGTAAGGCGCTGAAGTGTTTATTAATTTTAATTGTATCGGCCAGTTTATAAGTTCCGATTCTAATCCAATTTCCCTATTTTCACTCTTTTTGCTTTTTCCTTCTTTTAAGTCCATCACCATGGAACCCGGACAACCGCATTTTTCAGTTGATTTATTTTTTTCAAAATCAGGAATTTTCATATTTTTTTTCTTTAAAAATTCTAATGCTTCACTTAAATATTTAGTCTGTGAATGTTCCTTTAAATGTTTAAGATGGGCTTCTATCAGATTCGCTCCTCCTTTTATTATATTTTCCATAACTTTATTTTCGTTATATTTTTCTGCTTCTCTTTCTTCAATAATGATGGCGTTTTCAGGACAATGCCCGATACAAGCACCTAATCCATCACATAGCAGTTCACCAACCAATTTTGCCTTACCATCGACTATTCGTAACGCGCCTTCCGGACAATTACTTGTACAAAGTCCGCAACCGTTACACTTTTCTTCATTAATTTTAATGATTTTTCTTTTTGACATAATAGAACCTTTTAAAGATATTATTTTTCACCTTAGCCCCTACGATCAAAACTTTCGGGCAGGTGAAATACTATAGAATATAAACCTTTTGAACATCATTTTGCAGCTAAACTTTCTACTTTATATTGGCCTAAATGTCTGTCATCTAATTCGCCTTTTTTGCTTTTATTCCAGTTTTCTATTCTAGAATAATACCCAACTACTCTTGTAATATGCCGTATGTTCTTTCCCTGAGTGATCTCTTTTTCTAAAAGAGGCCATTCATTTTTTTCAATTGCCTCAGGTGTAAAGTGAGCGACAGTCTCGAGCACCTCACAGCCGACAAAATATCCCGTTTTACCGGCATATTCGCCTTCACACCAATCATACCCATGTTCCTCACAAATACCAACAAACTTTGCTATTTCCATCTTGCCACCTCCCAATCTTTAAGCAATCCTTCGACCGTTATGTTATTAAATTCTGTTATTACTTTACTTTCTATATATTTTATCCTTTTTCTTATAACGCATTGAGAACGCTTTGGGCAGGCATCTTTTTTTAATTTACAGTCCGACAACTCAATCCTTCCTTGGAATATTTTCATTAATTTAGCCACATTGATAGTATTTACATCTGCAGATAATTTAACCCCGCCGCTAATTCCTTCTTTAGAGGTAACAATTTTTTTATTTGTTAAAATCTGCAATATTCTCCTCATAAAATAAAGAGATATCCCCTCTTTTTCGGAAATTTCGCTTGAGGATATAAACCTATCCCTATTTCTCGCAAGATACATTATTGCCCTGACTGCATAATCTGTATTTTTTTTAAAAAATTTCATTCTTTTGAATCCTTTCCATTCTAATACTATTATAGTGTTAGTTTATAAAAAAGTCAAGGCTTTTTTTTATTTTTGTAATTTTTTTTATCCGAGGTAGGGAATGTCTCTTAAACTTTAATTTTAACTTGCCCTTCTTATTACTCTTTTCTGCAGTTCCTTTTTTCCTAAATCTTTTTCAACAAATATTTTTTCTTTAGTAAACGGATCCGTTTCGGTATAATACATCAATGTGGAATATGTAGAAGGTGAAGGAGTAAATATCTGTATCTGTTCCGGAATCAATTTAAGTTTTTCTATTATGAACTTTTTCATATTATTCATATCATTTATTTCACAACCGGGATGCGCAGCTATTAAATAATAAGTTAAAAATTGTTCTTTCCCGTACTGCTTATTCAACCTATCGAATATGTCCTTAAAATCACATAAATATGATTGAGATGTTTTTCCCATTATCTTCAAAACCTTATCTTCTGTATGTTCAGGTGCAATTTTCAACTGTCCTGAAATATGGTATAAAACCAGATCTTTCATATAATCATTCATACATTCTTTATCATTCATTAACATATCATATCTGATTCCGGATGCTATAAAAACTTTTTTTATTTTTGGGATATTTCGTATCTTACTTAAAAGTTCCAATTGCTTTTTATGGCTAATTTTCAAATTTTCGCATATCTTCGGGTGTAAACACTTCTTTTCCCTGCATTGGCCATTCTTTAATTTCTTTTCACATTCAATAGCATACATATTTGCAGTCGGACCGCCTAAATCCGAAATATATCCTTTGAAATCTTGAAGTTTTGTTATCTCTTCGATCTCAGTTAATATCGATTCTACGGTTCTTGATATTACGGTTGTGCCTTGATGGACAGAAATAGAACAGAAATTACACTGGCCGTAACAACCCCTATGTGTATTCACAGAAAATCTTATTGTTTCCAGTGCTCTTACCGCACCATCCTTTTTATAATACGGATGAACATCTCGTTCGTATGGCAAATTGCATATATTTGAAAATTCCTCAGAATTTAAATTATATTGAGACGGATTTTGAATTAAGTATCTAGTATCCTGTTTTTGACATAATCCATTTGCGGTTATAGGGTCATTGTTATTGTAAAAAATATTAAACATATCTATAAATGTATTTTTGTCTGTTTTGACTTCTTCGTATGGCGGAAGTATTATATATCCTTCCTTTGCAGTTTTAGAAATATAACATAACCCGCGAATATTTTCAACCGAATCTCCCTTTTGTAATTTGTCAGCCAACTCTAAAACAGTTTTTTCACCCATTCCATAGACTAACAAATCCGCTTTTGAATCAAATAAAATTGAGCGTCTTATTTTATTATCCCAATAATCATAATGAGGAATTCGTCTTAAACTTGCTTCAATACCGCCAAGAACAATCGGTTTTGTATTTTTAAAAAACTTTCTTATTAAATTCGAATATGCAATAACCGACCTGTCAGGTCTTTTAACATTTTCCCCGCCGGGAGTAAAATCATCTTTTTTTCTTCTTTTTTTAGTTGCCGTGTAATTAGAAACCATTGATTCAATGCAACCTGCACTGACTCCCCAAAAAAGTTTTGGTTCACCCAGTCTACTTATATCTTCAGCACTGTTTACATCCGGCTGTGCAATTATCCCGACTTTATAACCTGCTTTTAGAAGTGTTTTTCCAATAACAGAAACGCCAACATAAGGACTATCTATATAAGCGTCGCCAGTGATAAGAATTATATCTAATTTACTCCAGCCGAGTTTTTTCAATTCTTCTTTAGTGGTAGGTAAAAACATGATTTTTTGTGAGTGATATCAATTTCTTTATTCTATATTATCCAAATAATCAGGAGAGATTTTCTTTTCTGTAATAAGTTTTATTAAATTATTTTTTGCTCTTTCCCTTCTACCCTCAATCCGTTGCGTTAAATATATATCAACCCATATTTTAGCAGCTTTTTCATATTTACCTTGTTTTTTATAAATATTGCCCAAAATATTTTTTATTTCAAAAGGACAATCAGGTTCTTTTAAAGCTTTTTCAAGATTTTCAATGACGTTTTCAAATTTTCCCTGCTTTGAATAAATAATTGCAGCTGCATATAAATGAAAAGCATACTCCTGCGGATTATTTTTCATGCCTTCGTTTAATAATTCAAGTCCTTCATCATAACGAGTTAAATTCCATGCAAGCGAAGCTCCGCCAAAAGCATATACATACTTAAAATAAGGATCTATACGCACACTTCTTAAACACATATCCAAAAGATACTTGTATCTGCCGTAATCACCTTTTCTTTTAGGATCATTAGCATATCGATCGTATTCCTCTTTAGAAATGAGGTCTTCAAAACCGCCGCCGCCGTAATATTGTAATGTTTGAATCCAGTTTACATCAGCAAATATTCTTCTCATCCCGAATAGAAGCCCTGCAAAATCAGTAGATTCTGTTTTTTCGGTAGCTATATTGGTTGGAGCAGGATATGGATAATCAAAATGCCTATTTGCCCACCAGCCCAAACATACTAATATAAATAAAAGCGGAATAATTAAAATTTTACTCATCATAAGCCTATCTTAGTCAAAATCCTTTTTATATCTTCTTCAATTTCTAAATTCTGCATATCAAGAGAATTATCAGGAAGATTTTTATTATATCTTATGTAGCCTATTGTTTCCAAACCGTTTATTTTTGTATTAATTTTAGATGCTTCCTTTTCAGATTGGTATTTGTTTATTAATAAATATATTTTTTTTATTTTAGAACCCAAAGATTCTGCAGTTTTCCTTACATTCTCTGCAGCAAGTAAACTAACCTTAGTCGGTTCTGCAACAATAAAAAGCACATCGACTTCGTCATTTGTCCTTCTGGAGATATGTTCCAGGCCTGCTTCGTTATCAATAACAACATTTTTATATTGCTGGCTGATTTTCTTCATAAAAGTTCTCAAGAGGTTGTTTACCGCACAATAACAACCAGGCCCTTCCGGCTTTCCCATTACTAGCAGATCAAAACCTTTATCTGTTTCAATAATACATTCCTGCGTTTTCAAATCAAGCCATTCTACTTTAGAAATTCCTGAAGGATTATTTTTGAATTCGTCTTCTCTTAAATCCGAGATAGATGTATTACATTCAATCCCTAAATAAAATCCAAGATTCGCATTTGGATCAGCATCCACAGCAAGAACAGGTGTATTTTTACTATCCACCAGCTGTTTAACAATTAAAGATGCAATAGTAGATTTACCAACTCCGCCTTTTCCGGCAACAGCAATAATCATAATAAATTCAGTACACAGTGCACAGTATACAGCATACAGTTTTTTTTCTCATCACTGTGCTATCCGTATAACTCCTATAAAACTATAACGTTAGTTTTTCTGCGACAGCTTTTGTAGTAATTATAATTTTTTCTGCTAATTTTTCGTCAAGAGAACCTACTCCGCAAGATGGCGTAATAATATATTGATTCTTTAACTTTTCTTCATTTATTCCTTTTTTAATAAGATATTCCATTTTTTGTTTAAAACTAGAACACAAAGAATCTACTGTTTCTGAATTTATGACATCAGAACTGGGTACAATTCCCCAAGCAAGAATACCGCCTTTTTGTAGAAATGCATTTAACTTTTCAGGATATAAGCTCATGCCGTCAAAAAAATTGTATGCATCAAAAGATATTATATCAATGCCGCTATCCATAAGAATAGACCAATCGGTATTACCGCAGCAGTGAACGCCTGATAAAGCATTTTCCTTATGTATACCGTCATTTACCTCACCTATATATTTTATTACCTGTTCACCTGATACTTGCGTAAAAGCACTTCCAAATGCGGAAAGATAAGGCTCATCTAAAAAAATAATTATTTTTGAATTACTTACAGCTTTTGATAATTGTCTTATTTGCCATCTTGCTTTCATTGTCAGCGTTTTAACGATAACATCAATAAATAAATCATCATAAAATATTGACCGGTTATTTTTATCTGTTGTTTTAAGCCCAAAGGTGATGGGCCCGATAATATGCCCTTTTACAGCTGAGAAGTTTTTACTTTTATGAATTTCCAACTGATTTATAAATTCATAAAATCCGGCGGCGTATTCCTGTGAAATTTTAAAATAATCCAAATCGTCGGCTATTATCCGTAAATAAAAACTTTCCATTACCGAAGTAACATCCTCATCTTTGTCTAAATCAAAATATACTTTCTGATTTTTCTCATCAACTACAAAATATGGAATACCTTCGGAATATTGAATATACATATTCTCCTTAAAACTTCTCTTTGGTAATTGCGGCCAAATAGGTATACCAAGGTTATTAAATGCAAATTCAGTTGCAATCTTTGCGTCAAAATGCGGCAAGCTGCCTATTGCTGTAGATAATTTAAGCATTTTTAATCATCTCCGATATTATTTTTATAGTTCTATCTGTTGCGCCACGTTGATTAATGACAAACTCTTTAGCTTTATTCCCCATTTCATCCCGTAATTTTTGATCGCTAAGTATTTTATGTGCACAATCAAAGAATTCATTCTCATCCTCTACCTGAAACGCAGCTTCATTCGAAACCAGCCCTTCGGCAGATTCTTTGAAATTTTTTACATGCTTGCCAAATATAACCGTCTTACCAAGTTCTGCAGGTTCCAGCATATTATGCCCGCCCGCACCTTCAAACAAACTACCCCCGACAAAAACAACTGTACCGATAGAATATATACTTGCAAGTTCTCCTATAGTATCCAATAAAAGACACCGGTATCCAGAAATTTTTAAATCATTATTATTTAATTGTGATTTCCTACGATAAACTATATTTTCTTTTTCAAGAAGCTTTTCAATTTCCTTGCATCTATCTGGATACCGTGGAGCTATAACCAGTTTTAAACCTCTAAATTTAGATACTAGTCTTTTATAAACATTAATTACTATATCTTCCTCTTTTTCCCTTGTACTGCCTGCAACAAAAATCAAATCAGTTTCAGAAAATCCGTAATCTCTTTTTGTTTTTATTATCTTATGTTCTTTATATTCAATTTTATCATATTTCATATTACCGGTTTTTATTATTTTTTTCTCATCAAACCCAAGAACAACAAACTTCTTTTTATCCGATTCTTCCCTGGCACATATCAAATCAAATCTTTTCAATATTTCAGCCATAAATTCTTTTATAAAAAGATAGCGTTTAAAACTTCTATCAGACATTCTGCCGTTAATTAAGACAATTTTCGCACCTTTCCTTTTGGCTGAAAATATCAAATTAGGCCAAAGTTCGCTTTCAACAAGTATAAGCATCAAGGGCGTAGCCTTTAAAAACAACTTTTCAACACAAAATGGAATGTCTATCGGTGCAAAATAAACATAATCTGAAATATTTTTATCACATACATATTTATAACCATACGGTGTCATCGTTAAAATTAGAATTTTTTTTTGCGGAAACTCTTTTCTTAATTTAATAACAAAATTTGTAACGGTTTTTAGTTCTCCAACTGAAGAAGCATGTAAAATAATATAGCTGCCTTTATCAATATTGTAAAAACCAAATCTTTCTTTAATTCCGACCGCTGCCTTTCGGAATAAACCAAGTTTGTATCGTAAGAAAAAATACGGTAATATAAAAATTAAAACAAAACCTGCAAGTATATTATAAACAAGAAGCACAGTTAGAAATAACCTCCCCGGTTGATATTGCTTTCATACAAATAAACGAACCCGTCGGACATTCATTTGAACCCTTTGTAGAGCAAGGTTTACACACAAAATTCTTTGAAATAATTCTTGACTTTTTTAATTGCGGGTAAAAACCGAATTCCTCAACAGTAGGACCAAAAAGAGCGACTACCGGAATTTTTAACGCTTCCGCAATATGCATTATCCCGGTATCGTTCGTAAGCAGAAATTTACACATTCTTATCGCTGCTGCTGTTTCCTGTAACGGAAACCCTGAATAATTAGTAGCTTTGTCTCCGATTTGTCTTCTTATATTTTCACAATATTGCTGATCTTCCTTACCTCCGAATATTAAAATATTGCATTCATATATTTCACTAATTCGCCTGGATACTGTTATATAATTATCTGATAACCACCTTTTAGTTTTCCATGCAGAAACAGGACAAATCCCTATATATTCACCTTTCAACAATTCCCCAAAACCTTTCTTTATATTCTCATCAATAAAAAAATCACAACCTTCATTATCGTCGTTTATTCCTAGCGATTTAACGGCATTTAAGTATCTATTTGAAACTGGCAATTTTTCCCAGTATAAATTAATGCCCCATTCAACAAGTAAAAACCTTCTAATTGAAAAGTTTTTATATTTCAGCACTTTTGCTTTGGAAAATAATGTAAGTAAAAAACTTTTGAAATTTCCATGAATATCTACAATTAAATCGTATTTTTCTAAGCTAATCCTTGCCATAGATTTAAAAATATCTCCGTCAAATAAAATCAATTTAGAAATGTACGGATTTTTAGAGAGTATATCCGAATATTGTTTTTTAAGAATGAAGTCTATCTCTGCATCAGAATATTTTTTTCTCAGGCACCTTATCAAAGGTGTTGCAGAAACAATATCACCGATAGAACTAAGACGGATTATAAGAATCTTCATTATTTTATTATACTAAATGAACAATTAAAATCAAGTTTAGGAGATACTAAGGTTATTAAAACTCGGGTTTATTTTTTCATTTCGTAGTGCCATTTCCAGATGGCATATACAGGAGGGTGACTGGTACAAAATCAACTGAACAGTCCTGTTATGATTTATAATCCCAGTTATCTTTTATCTTGCTTAAGGGAATTACAGTAACTTTTGTACTTAACTTGTAAGATAGTTTCCCAGGATACACAATCCAGAGATGAGAAAGATTTAGATCATTAATTGCTAAATGAATTGAACGAGTTATTTTTGGAGCATCAGAATATTTAAATTCTATCCCCCAGTTCTTCCCTTTATTTTGCCAAAATAAATCTAATTCCGCACCATTATGAGTATTCCAAAAGAACAGTTCTTCATTTTTCTTTTCAAGTGATTTTGATATACATTCAAGTGCAAATCCCTCCCACGATGCTCCGACTTTGTTATGAGCAGATAGTTGATTGAAATTCTGTATAGATAATAAAGAATGAAGAATACCTGAATCCCGAATATATATTTTAGGACTTTTTACTAAACGTTTTCCTATATTCGCATACCATGGCTGTAAAATCCTCATCATGAATGTATGCTCGAGTATATCTATATATTTTCTTACAGTCATATCTGAAACACCAAAAGACCTGGCAAGTTCAGAATAGTTTAATATGGTTCCATGATAGTGACTCAACATAATCCAAAATTTTCTCAATGTATACGACGGTATTGTTATCCCGAACTGCGGTATATCTCTTTCCAAAAACGTACTGATATAGTTCGAAAGCCATAAGAAACTCTCATTATCGTTTCTCGATAAAAATGAGCGGGGCAGGCCTCCTCTAAGCCATAGCTTCTTAATATTATTTGCTCCAACATCAGAAATGGAAAAACCTCCAAGGCGATAATACCCTATCCTTCCGACAAGAGATTCTGAACTCTGCCTCATTAAATTTCCTGATGCACTTCCTAAAATTAGATATTTTTGTTTCGGATTCTTATCAACAAGATATCGCATTATTTTGAATAAATCTTTATGATGCTGTATCTCATCAATAACTATTAAACCTGATAAATCTTCCAGTGTGATTTGCGGATTTTCAAGACGGGTGGCATCTTGCGGGTTTTCCAAATCAAAATAATGATTATATTTTATTCCTCTTGCAAGAAATGTCTTTCCGGATTGCCGTGGTCCAAGAATAGCTGTTACCGGGAACAACTTCAATAATCGGTTAATTGCTTCAATATCTTGTTTTCTTTGTATTATCGTTTTCATGGTTAGTATTATAAATTATTATCCAGGAAATGTCAAGTGTTTTATATGGTATTTCTTGGACATGATGTATATATATTATACTTATTCAGCAGAAAGACGCTTACACCGATGTGAAAAAATGACTAATGTTTTTGTAAGTTAGAGATGGGTAATTGACTTACATCAACAGTTCCTTTTTTCATTTCGAAATTCCATTTCCAGATTTCATATATTACAGGATATACTAAAAGTTCCATAATGAAACTTGTAAAGATTCCACCTACCATTGGAGCCGCTATTCTTTTCATCAGATCAGCACCTGTTCCCATTGACCACATTATCGGTACCAGGCCTATAAATGTCGTACCAACAGTCATCATTTTAGGTCTTATTCTTTTTACTGCTCCGTGAATTATTGCTTCTTTTAAATCAGTTAGTGTTTTCATTTTACCTTGCTTAACCGCATCATTGTAAGACAAATCAAGGAATAAAAGCATAAAAACACCTGTTTCAGCGTCAAGCCCCATAAGAGCAAT
The DNA here is from genome assembly GCA_001800605.1 of Elusimicrobia bacterium RIFOXYD2_FULL_34_15. Taxonomy (GTDB): domain Bacteria; phylum Elusimicrobiota; class UBA8919; order UBA8919; family UBA8919; genus UBA9627. The sequence continues at coordinate 19,623 of MGVS01000048.1, read as the reverse complement.
CATTCCAACCCATACACCGATAGAAATATTATAACCAAGTATATACATAAACCAAACAGCTCCTACCAAAGAGAAAGGAACTGCAAGAAAAACTATCATTGTTTTCACTGCCGATTTTGTGTTCATATATAACAAAAGAAAAATAATAAAAACTGTTACCGGAATAATTACTTTAAGTCGTTCTCTGACTCTCATCATATTTTCATATTGTCCGCTCCATAAAAGTGAATAACCGGTGGGCAGGGTCAATTTTTCTTTAACTATTTTTTTTGCTTCCTGTACATAACTTCCGACATCTATCCCGGACATATCTACATAAACATAGCCGGTAAGAAGCCCGTTTTCATTTCTTATCATTGAAGGACCTAATGAAAGTTGAATGTCTGCAAGTTCACCCAACGGAATTTGTGCACCTGTCATAGTCGGAACCATCACCCTTTTCAGTTTCGGTAAAGTGTCTCTTAATTCACGGGCATACCTAACATTTATCGTATATCTTTCACGACCCTCAACTGTTGTTGTGATTGGTTCTCCGCCGATTGCAGACATAATTACCATTTCCGCTTCTTTTATACTTAGTCCATACCGCGCAAGTTGTTCTCTTTTTAATTCAAAGTCCAAAAAGTACCCGCCTGCAACCCTTTCGGCATAAATACTCCTAGTCCCTTTAATATCTTTAAGAATAATTTCAAGATGGGTCCCGATTTTTTCTATTTCTTTTAAGTCACCACCTGATATTTTTATTCCAACCGGAGTTCTAACACCTGTAGTCAACATATCAATTCTTGCCTTGATTGGCATTGTCCATGCATTTGAAACACCCGGGAATTGCATCTTAGAATCCAGTTCGTTAATTATATCATCCCATGTAACTATATCTCTCCAAATACCTCTGAATGGTTTCTGAAAAATTTCCGGCATCCATGTGTACCACCTCTTAACTTTACGCCATTCTTTTTCCGGTTTAAGTATAACCGTTGTCTCCATCATTGAAAATGGTGCAGGGTCAGTTGATGTATCGGCCCTGCCTGCTTTTCCAAAAACTCTTTCTACTTCCGGAGTACTTTTCAGAATTTTATCCATAGTCTGAAGTAATTTTTGTGCTTCTGTCACAGAAATACCCGGAAGGGTTGTCGGCATATATAAAATAGAACCCTCATTTAACGGCGGCATAAACTCCGAGCCTAATTTAAAATAAATCGGAATTGTTGATAGAACTAAAATTATAGCGGCAACAATTGTAGTTCTTTTATATTTCAGCACAAAATTACACGCCGGCTCATATATCTTAAAAAGAATTTTGCTGATTGGATGGTTTTCTTCTTTATAATACTTCCCTACTGTAAATGCATTAAATAATGATGATAACCACTTGGGCTTGAAATGTGAATAATCCATTCTTACGAAAAGAAGCCGTATAGCGGGGTCTAATGTAATTGCCAAGATAGCTGCGATAGCCATCGCAAAATTTTTACTGAATGCCAATGGTTTGAAAAGCCGACCTTCCTGATCAATAAGAGTAAAAACCGGCATAAAAGCAACGGCAATAACTAACAAAGAGAAAAATATAGAAGGAGCCACTTCTTGTAATGCTTGTATGCGAATTTCGTGAAAATCTCCTTTTCTTCCGCCTTCTATCCACATTTCAAGTTTTTTATATGCATTTTCAACTTCAACAATAGCTCCATCACATAAAACTCCAATTGAAATAGCAATTCCGGTTATAGACATTATATTTGAGGTAAGCCCCAAAAGATACATCGGTATAAATGCAAGTACTACTGACAACGGAATGGTTATTATCGGCACAATCGCAGACGGAATATGCCACAGAAAAAGAAGAATTATTAAACAAACAACTATCAATTCTTCTTTTAGCTGATTTATTAACGTATCTATGGCTTTAAGTATTAGTTTCGAACGGTCATATGTAGTTACAATTTCAACTCCTTTTGGAAGGGATGGTTCTATTTCTTTTATTTTTGCTTTAACACGTTTTATAACATTTAATGCGTTTTCCCCCTGTCTCATTATAACAATTCCGCCTACCGTATCTCCTTCTCCGTCTAAATCAGCAATTCCTCTTTTAATTTCAGGACCGAGGGCTACTTTTGCAATATTTTTTACCAATACCGGAGTACCCTGCATATCTCTTCCGACAACAATATCTTCAATATCTTTTTTTGATTTAACATAACCCCTTCCGCGAACCATGTATTCGGCACCGGAAAATTCTACTAATCTTCCTCCGACATCATTATTACCGTCTCTTATTGCATCAATTACTTTCATCAACGGAATATTATATGATACAAGAGAATTCGGATTTACATTAACCTGATATTGCTTTTGAAATCCGCCGATTGATGCGACTTCCGCTACTCCAGGAACTGATTGAATATAATACCGAAGATACCAATCCTGATAACTTCTTAAATCCGCTAAACTGTTATTTCCTGTTTTATCTATAAGAGCATATTGAAATATCCATCCGACGCCGGTTGCATCGGGTCCTAATTCTGTTTTAACACCTTCTGGTAATTTAGGAAGAATTTTACTTAAATACTCTAGTGTCCTGCTTCTTGCCCAATATATGTCAGTTCCGTCTTGAAAAATCACATATACATATGAAAAACCGAAATCAGAAAATCCTCTAATTGCTTTAACTTTTGGTGCGCCAAGCATCGCAGTAACAATCGGATAAGTAACCTGGTCCTCAATTACATCCGGGCTTCTATCCCAGCGGGAATAAATTATTACTTGAGTATCTGATAAATCCGGAATAGCATCTAACGGAATATTTTTTATACAATATATTGCTCCTGCAACAGCAACAGCAGTGAAAATTATAATCAAAAATTTATTCTTAGCTGAAAATTCAACTATTTTCTCAAAAAATCCTGTGTTATGAACATGGTGATTTTGATTGTTACTTTCCATGGTTATGCTCTCCCGACATTCCCTGTATTGCTGATTTTAATTTTGATTCCGAATCAATTAAAAAGTTTGCTGAAGTTACAACTTCTTCCCCGACAGAAAGTCCGGAAATAATTTCATAATATCCTTCTGCAATATGTCCGACTTGGATTTCTCTAGGCTCGTAAACTCCTGCCAATTTTTTTACAAAAACAATCTGTCTTGTTCCTGAATCAATAACTGCTTCTTCCGGAACAGCAATTTTTTCCCCAAAGTCAACATGAATAACAACATCAACATACATTTCGGGTTTAAGTAATCCTTCGGGATTATATACTTCTGCCCGTGCCCGCAATGTTCTGGACTCACTGTCTAAATAAGTATCAACTGCTTTTATTACACCGCGAAATTTCTTTCCGGACAAAGCGACAGTTGTGACATCCATAATTTGCCCTGCTTTAACTAAACCACTTTCAGACATATAAATCTGTGCATATATCCAAACTGTTCCGCCGGGTTTTCCGACTAATATAAGATTAGTGAATGTCTCTGAACTTTTTGACAATTCCATAATCTGTTCATCGGACAATCCTAAATGTTTCAGGCGAAGCGTTGATGAATCCAAAAGTGAATCTGCTTGTTGAATCCCCTGTGACTCTTGTTCCTGCCCATCCGGAAAGCTTTTTGAAGCAAGCTCTCTTCGCCTTGAAAGTGTCTGTTGATATTCATTAATAGCATTGTAAAGTTCAGGGTCATGAGCTACTCTGCCTGAGGCACGGATATCATAAGTAAGTTTTCGCTTTTTCACTATTCCTGTTTTCACACCGATCAACTGTTGTTTTTCTTCCGATATAGTTACTGAAGATAATCCGTCTACTTTGGATATTCCCGAGGGACTATTTTCCTCAACTTCAAAAGGCACCATTTCCATACCCATAGAATCCTTGCCGGGTTTATCAGATACTTCTTCTGGGTTCATTGATGAGCGATACATAGTTTTTTTTTTGATTGGTTGAGAGGAAATGGGTTTTTCATCCATAGGTACAAGTTTCATTCCGCATATCGGACAATCACCAGGTTTATCGGAAATATACGTAGGGTGCATCGGACAATGATATTTTTGTGCTTTTTGATCTGAACCATGGTTATGTGATTCTTTTTTTGAACAGGAATTTATAAGTACAATAGGTAAAACTAAAAACAAACTGATAAGTAATATCTTAATTTTCATTTTGAACCTCCCCCTGACAATTCAACACCTGTTATCTTTTCAAGTTTTGATAGATTTTGATAATATTCGGTAATGTATCTGTAATATTCCAAACGCAAATCCAGTAGTGTCCTTGTTGTATCCAATACTTGCAAAAAATCTTCTTTGTCAACACGGTAAGATGCCTCTGTTACTTTCTGTGACTGTTCTGCCTGGCCAAGAATGTCTGTTCTATAAAGTTCTATTAATCGTTCAAGTGTTTTTAATTTTAAAAACTCTTCCTTTGCTTGAGAAAGATTCATTAGTTCCGTATTCTTTTTTTCCGATTCGGACATCTTTAATTCGCTGGACATCTCCTTAATTGCAAGCATCGGCTTCCAAAACCAGAGTGGGAAAGTAAACCCAAGCATAAAATCTTGAGTATCCATGGCACTTTCCATTTTCCTCCTGCGATATGTTAAATCAAAATCGGGTAAAAATTCAGTGTAAGCGGATTTTTTTGACCATTTGCTTTTTGAAACATTTATATTATCTTTTTTTATTTCGAAATTATTTTCAATTACGAGTTGTTTTATTTCATTCCAGTCGTTTTTCATATATTTTAGCATCAAATCTTCCGGCTCACCTAATTCACTGTCCGGATCTTTACCAATGATAGAATTAAGTTCTGCTTTAACCGTTTCTTTTTCCTGTTTCATTGTAATAACCATACTTAACATTTTTGCGAATTCCACTTGTGCTCGCAAAACATCACCCTGACTAGCCTTTCCAACAATATATTTTGATTCTGCAACCTTACTGAAATCTTGCATATAGTCAGAAATCTGTTTATATGTTTCTATAGATTTATTAATATAAAAATACATCGAATAAATCGACTTTAAATCCGATAGAACTTTAAGTTCTATGTTTTTGTAATCAATTTCTGCAATATCATTGTCATATTTTGCAATCTTACCTTTTATAGAAAGTTTGCCGGGAAAAGGCACCATTTGAGTTATGCCAAACATCTTTTCTTCTGCATCATTTAAATTAAAATTATTTTTCGGCATTCTTTGATAATCAATAAAAAACTGCGGATTATCCCAAGTCCTTTCCTGCCATATCTTTGACTTTGTTGCATTCCATTTTTCTCTAACTGCAATAATTTCTGGATTATTCTGTTTAGCTTCAGTAATAAGAATTTTCAAAGAAGCACTTTCACCAAAAATAACGTTTGTGAATAAATTACTAATTGCAAAAACAACAAATATTTTAATTATATTCTTCATATTTTAATTATATTCCAAAATTACAATACTTGTTAAAAAAATAATTTCTTACATCTAATCAATTATTTTTTTAACTAATCCCTTATTGTGCTCGGGACAAATTCCCGGTTTTGCTTGTTTATAATCGCAACCCTTTTCTGTGCATGCATATGTCATCAAAACTTGTTTCTTTTTAAGTTTCATCCCGCATTCCGAGCATTTTCCCGGTTTGTCGCTTCTTACTTCCGGATGCATCGGGCAGACGTAAATTTTGGAATAAAAAGATTCTTTAACTTTAACCTTTTTCTTTTCCGATTTTTCTATAGACTTCTCTTCATGCTGATGCCCGCCGTTACCCTCGTGACATGACATAGCTTCCAAACGGTTAATCAACAAACAAATCATCAAATACACACTAAGAAAAACAACAATCTTTTTCATTTTATCACCTCATTATACCTACATTCTTTAACATATCAGGACCTTTAATAATTATAAAAGTAATAATAACCAAAATATATAATGATCCTAATATTATAGCAGAATATGCGTAATTCTTCCCTGTTAACTTTTGATCTGACACAATTTCTTTTAAAGCAATAGTTCCAAAGATAATTGCAAGAATAGCTTTTTCAATTCCAAATAATTGTAGAAAAGAAACCAAGCCTAAAACAAAACTTAAAATAGCTAATTTTGATTTCATTGTTTTTCTCCATTAACCCCGCTCATTTTACATTTCATATCACTACCCTTACAATTGCCGCATATTACTTTGCAATACTCATCACAATAATTTATAAAATTAGATAATGAAAAAATTTTAGTGTTATTCATGGGATTTAGAGTTTCCACAGCAAACCGTGAAATTTCCCTTTTAATTTTAATATCCTGACTATACAAAATCGGAGATAAAACTGAGAAAATTAAAAATATGAATACAACAAAAGAACCAACTAATGAAATGTTTGCAAATCTAATAATCGGCATTCCATTGAAAATCCTCTTTTGTTCTAAATTGCTTACTTTATTCCAAAAATTCCTTCTAAAGTCATTAGATGGCTCAATATCCTTAATAGATTCAAGGAAGCTATCAATATTTGATGATTTATTTATATTATTCATGTTCATGTTTATGTTCTTCCTGTTTTTCTTCTTCGTTTTCTTCCACAATAAATATTCCTTTCATTTTAGAATGCCCTGAACCACAATATATAGAACATAAAATATCAAATTTTCCGCTCTTATCTGCGAGAAACTCTACTTTTTTGATTTCACCTTTTTTTACTTTTACTTTAATACCATATTGTTTTATATAGACACCATGGGTTACATCCTTAGAAGTAATCGTAAATCTTACTATATCATCTTTTTTAACAACAATCGGATCGGGTGTAAAACCATATTTATATGCTATTAATTTAATATCTTTGATTTTGGATATATATCTTGCAGGATCACTACTAAATTTCTCTATGCAATCAGAACAGCAAAAAAAATATATCTTGTTTTTATAAGTATAAGAATATTCCGTAGATGCCTCACCACCCATCACCGGACAAATACCAACATTTTTATTTATCTGATTTTCTTCTTTCATAGGAAGATGCTCATGTGCTTCCTTCGTGTCATGCTTATGTTCTCCCGCACCATTACAAACCGTATTTAATCCCAAAAACAACGTAATAACAAACACAAAATATAATTTCATTTTTCCACCCTCCATTTTTTTGTTCTTCTACTATTATAAACACTTAAAATAGAAAAAACTTGCGGTCATAAATTAATAATTTTTTAGTTTTTTTGAAAGGTTTGTTTTTGCTCTGAATATAAGTGACTCAACAGAAGGAATACTTCTCTTTAGAATTTTAGAAATTTCTTGATATGACTTATTCTCATAAAAAGAAAGAATCAGGGCTGATCTCTGTAAAGATGGTAATTCTGTAATAGCTTCCCTTACCTTTTTTTCAGTTTCTTCTTCTTCAAGTATTTGCTGTGATTCTTTTTGTTTGGTATCAGGATACTGATTTGAAAAATCGTTTTTTTCCGTATGTTGTATCCAATCCAATGAAATAAATCTCACAATCTTTTTTCTTCTTTGTAAATTTAAAGCTAAATTCGTTGCTATTTTATATAAATAAGCAGAAAAATTGTCAGTTGGATTAAATTTATTTATTCTTTGATAAACTTTTATAAATGTTAGTTGAGCAATATCTTCTGCATCTTGTTGTGATACTAAGAATCTATATAGATAATTTATCAATGGTTTTTCATACTTGCTGAGTATTTCATTAAAAGCAGATTTATCGCCCGATTTTATATTTGATAAAATATCTTTATCTTCCATATAATAAGCTTATAACATCCTTACTTTACATTTTCATCACTGAATACATTCTATCAATAATATCTTCGATATCTTTTTCTTTTACACAAAGAGGTAAAAAAAGATAAATTATATTTCCCAAAGGTCTCAAAATAATATTTCTTCTTAAACCATTTTCGTATATTTTATAACCTATTCGTTCATTAAATCTGAAGGGCTCTTTTGTCTTTTTATTTTTGACCAATTCTAATGCACCTATCATACCTAAGTATCTTACATCACCGATGTAAGAAAGGTTTTTAAATTTCTCTAATTTTGAATGGAATAATGGAACTATTTGATTGATTTTTTTTAAAGTTTGTTCATTTTTAAATATTTCAAGACTAGATATTGCTGCAGAACAAGAAATAGGATTTGCTGTATAAGTATGTCCATGATAAAATGTCTTTTTTTTTGTATAATCATCGTAAAATGCATTATATATTTTTTCGGTAGTTAAAGTAATTCCAAGTGGTAAATATCCTGAAGTTATTCCTTTTGAAAGACACATGAAATCTGGATTAATATCTGCATGCTCACAAGCAAACATTTTTCCGGTTCTACCAAAACCTGTTGCCACTTCATCAACGATTAGGTGTATATTATATTTTTTACAAAGCAATGATGCTTTTTTTAAATATTCCTTTGGATATATTATCATCCCACCTGCTGCCATAACCATTGGCTCTAATATGAAAGCAGAGATTTCTTCAGATTTTTCCTTCAATATATCTTCTAAATATTTTATACAATCAATGTTACAAATAACTTTCGATTTACTTAATGGACAACGATAGCAATACGGAGATGGAATTTTATATGATTTAAAGAATAAACGAGAAAATGTTTTATTGAAAATATTTACTCCGCTCACACTCATTGCCCCAAATGTATCTCCATGATAAGCATAATCCAATGATATAAATTTAGTTTTTCTTCTTTTGTCAATATTCCGCCAATACTGAAAAGACATTTTTAGTGCTACTTCAACTGCGGTGGAACCATTGTCTGAAAAGAAAACCTTTGTTAAACTTTCGGGGGATATAGAAATCAACTTTTCAGACAATAATATTGCTGGTTTATGAGTAAATCCCGCAAATAAAATATGTTCTAATGAATTTAACTGTTTTTTTATTGCTTCTTTTATTTGAGAATGATTATGTCCATGAACATTACACCACCAACTTGAGATGGTATCATAATAAAATTTTCCTTTATCATCATATAATTTTATACCCTTTGCTCTTTCAATTAAAATAGGAGGCAATTTTTCACAGTCCTTCATTTGTGTGTAAGGATGCCAAATATATCTTGAATCTTTTTTTATCCAATTATTTGTTTTCATAAAACACCCAATATTTTTACTCCTGTAACTTCTTTTATTATTTCAGGATTATCTTTTAAAATTTTAGGATTATCTTTATTGTGCATATTGTTAAATATTATTCCAAGTATTTTAATATTTCTTTTTTTTAGAGCTTCTACAGTTAATATAGTATGATTTATCGTTCCTAATTTATTCGCTGAAACGAGCAGAACTGGCAAGTTAAGTTCTTTTACTATATCTATCATAAGATATTTTTTTTTAAGCGGAACCATAATTCCACCTGTTCCTTCTACAATAACAATATCAAATTTCTCTGATAGAATTTCCAAACTCTTTTTAATTTTATTTATATTAATTTTTTTCTTTTCCAAACTTGCAGCTAGATGAGGTGATGAAGCAAATTTAAAGACATAAGGCATCATAAAAGAAAAATAATCCTTAAAATTCTCTCTCTTCATACCCATGAATTTTAAGTGAACATCAACATCTGTATGTAAACCGTTTGAACCGGTTTGAACCCATTTCTGTGTAACCACACGGTAGCCTTCCTTAATTAAATGTCGTGCCAATAAACCCGTTACGGTAGTTTTTCCTACACCTGTATCTGTTCCTGCAATAAAAACCACATTCATTTTTTAACTCTACAAAAAAACACTTGGTAAGAAGCAGTTATTCGTCCATATATTGATATATAAGTATGCTCAATTTTTTTTAATATGTCCTTTGTCAATATGAATTTGCCATTTATACCGGACCCACGCTCTCCTGAATATTTTATTTTATTTAGCAAATTCATTAAAGTTGAATAATCCTCACTAAATATTTTTTCCCTAATACTAACTTCATTAAAGTACTTTCTTAATATTGTTTCTATTTTTTCTTTTTCTAAAAAATTATCTGAAGCTATGAATGTTTTTTTTCTTAAAGTTTCATTAATCGATTTTTTTAGTTCGTAAAAAGTTAACGGACCAAAAGTAGAAAATAAAATAATTCCGCCTTTTACAAGTATATTCTTATATTTTACAACCGTTTCTTCTATATCCTTGAACCACTGAAAAGTTGCATTTGAAGTAATGATATCAAACTTAGTATCCAAATTTATTGTCTCTGCATCACCAATAACAAATTTTATATTTTTATCCCTTAATTTGTGTTTTGCGACTTCAATCATTTTATCTGATATATCCATTGCTTTTATGCAAGCATTTTTATATTTTTCTCTTAAAAGAAATGTATAATTCCCGGTTCCACAACCTATCTCAAGTATACGCTTAAAATCATTTTTATCTGAGAATAGAATCTTACTATTTATTCGTTCCGGAATTTTATCAATAAGTTCGTTTGCAATAATCTGCTGAACATTTGCATATTTATCGTATATATGTGCATACATAGAAAAATTTTTAATTATTATCTCTTTATCCATTTGCTAAGTCTTTATACTAAGCATTGATACCTATGTGCTTAGAATGTTCTCTCTATTTAAAAATGGTATATGCCCTGCATTATCTATTAAAATATATTCTGCTTCGGGTAAATTACTTTTGATTTTTATTAGTTCGCCTATAGGAACAATTTTGTCTTCTTTACCATGAATAAATTTTACATCTAACTCTTTTAAAATTTTAAATTCCATCTCTGCATTTACGAGATAATCAAGACCTTCAAACAAGAAACTCAAGTCCATTTTATTAAAATAATATTTCATAATATTATTTTTAAACCAATACATTTGTTCTTTCTCTTTTTTAGAAAAACACTCTGAATAGAACTTATAAAGATAAGCATCCTTGTTTTTCCTTAAATAATCTTTTATTTTTTCTATATTTTCTTTTTCATATTTTTCTTTTGCACTTACAAATATAATTTTATCAACTTTTTCAGGATATTTGGAGATAAAATCTAATGCGATAAAAATACCCATTGACCATCCAAAAATAGAAATTTTATTTATATTATTTTTTCTTAAAAAATCTATAAGATCTATGTTGAAATTATTGATTGATAATTGAATCGGCATAATATAATTGGAATTCAGTTTGATATTATGAAAAATTGTATAATCAAATGCCCATCCCGGTATCAATACAATATTATCTCTATAACCCTCATTGAATAATTTAAATTCCATAACCTTTTAATGTAAATCCGGAATATCGGCTATCAATTTTTGTAAAATTTTTTTATCATGATGGAAAGTTAATGAAAATCTTAAACGCGCCTCTCCATTTGGAACTGTAGGTGGTCTTATTGGCAATACCCAATTGCCTTTTTCTTGAAGATTTTTTGAAAATTCCATTGTTCTTTTATTATCACCAATAATCAGCGGTATAATGTGAGAATCTCCTTTTACATTAAAACCTCTTTTTTCTAATTTGTTACGAAAAAATTCTACATTTTCTAAAAGATTTTTTCTACGGAACGGTTCTTTTTTTATCAAATCAATACCTGAAATATTACAAGCAATCACCGATGGTGGTAATGCGGTAGAATATATGAAACTTCTACAGCTATTTATTAAATAATCTGTTACTTTTTTTGATGCAGCAAAATAAGCTCCAAAACTTCCAAGCGCTTTGCTGAATGTCCCCATTATATAATCTATTTTGTCCGATAAATCTTCTTCTTCGACTATTCCTGAACCATTTTTACCATAAATACCGGTTGCATGCGCTTCATCGACCATAATCTGGGAATTATATTTTTCTTTTAGTTCTATTAATCCATTTAAATCTGGTTTATCTCCATCCATACTAAATATTGTCTCAGTAATAATTAATGAATTATTAAATTTTCCTCTTTCTTTTCTCAAAATTGATTCTAAATGATTCAAATCATTATGTTTAAAACGAAAAAAATTTGCGCCAGATAAAAGTATTCCATCTATAATACTCGCATGGTTTAACCTATCGGAAAAAATAACATCTCCCTTTGAGAATAAAGAACTTATTATTCCAACGTTCGCTTGATAACCCGAATTAAATATTAATGCACTTTCTTTATTTTTAAAATTTGCAATTTTTTCTTCTAATATATGATGAATTTCCAGATCACCACTTAGAAGACGTGAAGCAGCCGATCCCGTCCCATATTTATCGAATGCACTTATAGCACTTTCTATAAACTTCGGATGTCCTGATAAACCAAGATAATCGTTTGAAGAAAAATCAATATATTCTTTTTTATTTATACATATTATTCCATTTTTACGAGAAGATAAAGGACTAAGATTTCTCATCAATCCTTGTTCTCTCCTATTTTTTAAAAAATCTTCTATTTTTACCATGTATTTTTTATTTCCTCTATCAACCGCCAATCTTCTTTAATATCTCTACTCTTAATTGTCAAATATCCGCCAATAAGCATACCATTTGCACCAGCCATAAATGCCATAGCTTGAAAATCTTTTAATATCGACTCTCTGCCAGCAGCTATTTTAATTATCTTATCTTCTAAAATAATCCTAAATATTGCTATTGTGCGTATCGCATCCGCACTAGACAATGTTTTTTGTGATTCTTTGAGCGTTCCCTTGACAGGTACTAAAATATTTATCGGCACCGAATCAACTGACAATTCTTTCAATGTAAGAGCCATATCTATTCTGTCTGACCATGTTTCACCCATACCTATTATTCCGCCACTGCAAACCTGAAGTCCTACTTTTTTTGCGGCCTTAATTGTATCAATTCTATCTTTAAAACTGTGTGTTGTTACAATTTTTGGAAAGTAATTTTCAGATGTTTCTATATTGTGATGATATCTGGAAAGTCCGGAATTTTTCAATAACAATAAGCTTTTTTCGTCTAACTTTCCTAAAGAAGCGCACATATTTATACAAACTTTTTTTCTTATATCTGAAATAGCATCTGCAATTATTTTTACTTCTGTATTCGTAAGAGTATTTCCGCTTGTGACAATATCAAATCTTTCTGCGCCGATATCTTTAGCTCTTTGTGCTGCTTTTAATATTTCATCCTTATTTTTTAAAGGATATACCGAAATATCAGTTGAATGTCTACCTGATTGGGCACAAAATTTACAATCCTCTCGGCAAACACCTGATTTAGCATTCATTATACTGCATAATTCTATCCTATCACCAATTTTTCTTTTTCTAACCGCGTTTGCACGATAAATAAGTTCTATTAATGGCAAATTCAATAGAAAATTTATGCTATCCTTGTTAACTTCTTCGATTGAAATACTTCTCATGTTTTTTTCTCGAATTTTCTTATTCATTTTAACTTATAAAACATAATACTTGTTAATTAGTCTGTATTGTATAATATTAAATATTCTTTTTCAACTAATAAAAATAACCACCAATTGTCGTAGGTGATTCATTTATAAAGAATTTTGATAAAACACGTAACGATTTAAATTTTCCGACTATTATACCTTGACCTAAACACTTCTATTAACGAGTATTTTATAAATATGAACTTCATTTTTTATTAATATCCCTGTGTAAAACCTCAACCTTATATTTTCTTTCTTTCAAATATTTATTTACTGCTTCTGCAATTACTACTGAACGATGAGTGCCGCCTTCGCATCCAATACCTATAACCAAATTATTTCTTCCGCCTTCCTGCTTTATATACATTGGAATTGTAGAATCTAAGAATTTGTATAAATTATCTAAAAATTGTTTTGTTATTTTGCTAGATAAAATATAATTTTTTACTTTTAGATTAAATCCATTATTTTCTTTTAATTCCTTATCAAAATGTGGATTAGGCAATAAATTTACATCCATAATTATGTTTGATTCAACTGGAACACCGTATTTGTATCCAAAAGAAATAATTTTAATATTAAAATTTCTGATATCTTCTGTTTTTAAAATAGGCGTTGCAGTCGTTATTGCATCCAACGTATTATTAGCTGATTTTTGTTTTTTGTCTTCTTTAGCCTGAATATGTTGATAAAAAATACAAAAGAAACTTAAAAGGAAAATTAATATTTTTTTCGTCATTTTATCCTTTTTTATTTAAAATTTACTTTATTCTTTCTTAGTTGACAAAATTCTTCATAATCAACCAGTTTTTTTATTGTAGGTTTATTTCCGCAAATTGGACAATTTTTATCTCTTTTTATATTTAACGTTCTGAAACTCATTTCTAAAGCATTAAATATAAGTAGTTTTCCAATAAGTAATTCACCTATTGATAAAATATATTTTAATGTTTCGGTTGCCTGAATAAGTCCAAGAGTCCCTGCAACAACACCTAATATACCCGCCTCTTGGCATGATGGTACAGTTCCCGGCGGTGGTGGTGAAGGAAATAAACACCTATAACAAGGACTTTTATACGGAACAATTGTAGTTGCCTGTCCATCAAATCTCAAAATACCAGCGTGAATAAGCGGTTTTTTTAGTAAAACACAAGCATCGTTCACAAGATATCTTGTAGGAAAATTATCACTTCCATCAATTATCACATTATAATTTTTAATAACATGCAGTATGTTTTCCGAAGTAAGTCGTAAGTTATATGTAGTTATATCGATATTAGGATTAATATCCGAAAGTATTTTTTTTGCTGAGTCAACTTTTGGAATACCGACTGTCTTTGTTGAATGTAATATCTGTCTCTGTAGATTATTTAACTCAACATTATCACTATCCAAAAGTCCAATCTTTCCAATACCGGCCGCAGCAAGATAAAAAGCACATGGTGAGCCAAGCCCACCACAACCTATTATTAATACTTTTGCTTTAAGTAATTTCTCTTGTCCTTTTCCTCCTATTTCAGAAAGAATTATTTGTCTTGAATATCTCTCAATCTGTTCGTCAGTTAATTTAAACATTTTTTATCCTCCTGCAATAGCTGGAATTATTGAAACACTGTCTCCATCCTTGAGCTTAGAATTCTTTCCTTTCATAAATCTTATGTCCTGTTCATTTATAAAAACATTTATAAATCGTCTAATATTTCCCTTTTCATCACAAAGCCGTTCTTTTATGCCTGAATATTTTTTATCCAAATTATCAATCAATTCAATAACCGTTTTTCCCGAGCATTTTACCTCAACCTGTTTATCTGTTAATTTTTGCAACGGGGTTGGAATTCTAACTTTTATAGCCATATTATTACCTCCCTTTTAAAACTTTTTCAAATGATTTAATATCCGGTTTTATTTTTATCAACTTATTTACTTTATCCTCAATAGCTTCTTGTGTCTTTAAACCGTTCCCTGTTATAGAAATTACTATTTCTTCATCTCTTTTAATTTTACCTTGTTCAATAAGTTTTTTACAAACTGCTACTACGACACCACCGGCTGTCTCCGTAAAAACCCCTTCTGTTTCTGCCAATAATTTTATACCTTTAATGATTTCATTATCGGTTGCTACCTCACCGAATCCGCCAGTTTTCTTAATTATATCTTGTGCATAAAAACCATCGGCAGGGTTTCCAATTGCGAGCGATTTTGCAATTGTTTTTGGTTTTACAGGTTTTATAATCTCAGTTTTTTCTTTCAAAGCAGTAACAATCGGAGAACATCCGCTTGCCTGTGCAATATGAAATTTTGTATTGGATTTTTTTATTAATCCGATTTGTTCAAACTCCTTAAATGACTTATAGATTTTTGTAAGAAGTGAACCTGAAGCAGCAGGAACAACTATATGCTGAGGTGTACGCCATCCAAGTTGCTCTACTATTTCGAATCCATAAGTTTTTGAACCTTCAGCATAATATGGTCTTAAATTTACATTAACAAATGCCCATTTATATTTCGATGCAATTTCCCCACATAAACGATTTACATCATCATAATTTCCATCAATAGCAATAAGATTGACTCCATAAATTAAAGAAGAAATTATTTTACTTTTTTCAAGGTCTGAGGGAATAAATACATAACAATCGAATCCTGCAGTTTTAGAGTGGCTACTTACAGAATTAGCCAGATTTCCAGTTGAAGCACATGCCACCGTATGAAACCCAAATTCTTTTGCTTTTGAAAGTGCAACTGCAACTACCCTGTCTTTAAATGAAAGCGTAGGATGGTTAACAGAATCATCTTTAATAAATATTTTTTTACAATTGAGAACTTTGGCTAAATTTTTTGCCTCAAAAAACGGCGTAAAACCGCTATTTAATCCAACTGTTGGTTCTTGGTCAATAGGTAAAAGTTCTTTGTATCTCCAAAGGTTTTCTTTACGGGACATAATCCGTTCTTTTGTTAACACTTTTTTAATCTTTTCATAATCATAAACAACTTCTAAAGGACCAAAACACCATTCACAAACGTATATAGGTTTTTTTTCATAAATCCTTCCACATTCACGACATTTTAATGACTTAGCATATGACATATTCTTCACCTCATTTTTTAATTAAAATCTTAAATTTACTTTGAATATTTTCAACTTTTATTATTTTATGTCCATCTTCCTTAATACTTCTTGGTACGTTCCTTATTGGATCACCATCATCAAGAATTATCTCCAAAACCTGTCCCTTCTTCAAATTCTCCAAAGCAAGTTTTGTTTTTACAAAATTAGTAGGACATATAACACCTGTTAAATCTAATTTTTTTGCTATTTTAATTTGTTTTTCCATACATTATCCTTTAAAATATTGTTCAATACTAAAATATCTTTCACCGGTGTCCGGTAGTATTGTAACTACTCTTTTACCCTTTCCCAAATTTTTAGCAACTAATAATGATGCATATACAGCTGCACCGGAAGAAATTCCTACAAAAAGCCCTTCTTTTGTCGCCAAGAGTTTTGCAGTATTGAACGCATTATCATCACTTACCATTATTATTTCATCTATTATTTTTATATTTAATATTTTAGGAATAAATCCGGCACCAATACCCTGAATTTTATGCGCACCGGGTTTTTGACCTGATAATACCGCGGATGTTTCTGGTTCAACTGCAACAATTTTTACATTTGGATTTTTTCCTTTTAAAATCTCACCTACACCTGTTATTGTTCCCCCGGTTCCAACTCCGGCAACAAATGAGTCTATTTTTCCTTCGCTCTGAGACAGAATCTCTACAGCAGTTGTTCTTCTATGAACTTCGGGATTTGCAGGATTATCAAACTGTTGAGGAATGAAACTATTAGATATCTTTTTATGAAGTTCCTCTGCTTTTTTAATTGCTCCTGACATTCCTTTGCTAGCTGAAGTTAAAATTACTTCGGCACCAAAAGATTTCAATATATATATTCTTTCTAATGACATTGATTCAGGCATAATAAGAATACATCTATATTTTTTGACAGCAGAAATCATAGCCAAACCAATTCCGGTATTTCCACTGGTTGGTTCAATTATTGTTCCTCCGTGTTTTAAATGACCTTTCTTTTCGGCATCTTCAATCATAGCTAAACATACTCTATCTTTTATAGAACCACCCGGATTGAAATATTCTACTTTTGCAAATATATCAGCAGAATCATCCGGTACAATATTATTCAATCTTATGAGCGGAGTATTACCGATCAATTTAAGAATATTGTTGCTCATTTCGTTACCTCCACCCATGTAATAAATAAACTCAAGTAAATCACCGTCTTTTAAGATTGTATTTGAATATTTCTGTCTCGAAATTATTCTATTGTTTAACTCTACAGTTACGACTTCTTTTCTAATTTTTTTAAGTTCAAGTAATTTTGCAACCGTCAAACTATTTTTGAATATCCCTTTCTTACCGTTAATAAAAATTTGTATTGACATAACCATTCCCTCCTATTCGATGTCACACTAAAAAACAAAAGCGGGCCCTAAGAATATAAAAATATTAGTTTCATTTTTGTCCTGAAAATAATCGATTTTGGAAGATACACCCCAACTCTTTGAAAAATAAATATCCAAACGATTTCGTAAAGTAAATAAAGTTTTATCATCTTCCCTGAATCTAAAATAAAACTTAGTATCCAGTCCGATAAAATGATATAAGGTTATATCAAATTCCGAACCCGCTGAAAAATAATCCAGGGAAATATAAGATTTACTTTTAAAACCAAAACGATTTTGTCCTGTTATTTGCATACCCGGCGAAGAAACGACAGTATTCACCTGCTCATTAAAATAACCTATAAAAGGATATATTTTGAAATTTCCGTTTTTATATGACATGCCGATCGTTGGATGAGATGCCCATATTGAACTAACCACATCCAGAGAACTCAAAGGTGGAATATCTTCTGTACCGAGCTGAGTATAAAAATGTATATAATCTACGGCAAATCCGATTGTCGGCTGAAGCTGTTCTATGTAATTAAAATAATAACGCGTAAATAAAAGATAACCATTTTCATAACTTTTATCCAGCTTAGAATAATGGCCCAAACTGCCAAGAACAAATTTTGGATTAGCATACATCATATAAATTCCATGTAATTGACCATTATCATTTAAGATTTGTTTCTCTGAACTACCAGGGATGTTAAACTTTACCTCATTTTCAATCCATCCTGTCATTGGTAGAAATAAAAAGACTGAATTTCTGCTTGCTTTTTCAGAATCAATAGCAAAACTATCTAATACAAATAAAAAGAAAATTAAAAATAATATGAATAAATTCTTTATCATTTTTTTTACCACCATATATTATAAACTCTAAGTAATTTATTCACTTTTTCCTTTAATTAAAATCCTCAGTTTAGCAATTCCTTCTTTATTTCATTTTTATATTTTTTAATATCCAATCTATCAATAGTATTTCCGATTCGTTCTCTTTTTGTGCCATTTTTTATATACCAATCAATCGTTTTCTTGATTACGGATATTACATTTTTTAAAGGAAAAAGATGTGTTATCAAATCCGCTGTTCTTGGATGACGCCCCCATTTTCCTCCGACATATAATCCGCAACCTACTTTTTTTTCA
>MGVS01000048.1:0-648 GCA_001800605.1 Elusimicrobia bacterium RIFOXYD2_FULL_34_15 | reverse complement strand
ACAACCTATACATTTTCTTTCACTCCATCCCGGTTCAATTTCGCCAATAAATCCGATATCTGCGCTTTTTGCCCTGGTACAATCCGAATGGCAGCCGGCAAACGAGATTTTAAATTTACCATGAATAGTCGGAATACCAAAAAAATTTCTATCAACTTCCAAAGCAAGTTTTTGTGCATCAATAATACCCCTTGCATTATATTCGCATCCCCCGCAACCTGTGGCAACGCGTACTCTTGGTCCGCAAGATGCAGTTTGTTGCCCTATTTTCTTTAATTCGCTTTTTAATTTATTAAAATCATTTATATTTACAGAAATAATTTCAAGCGATTGACGGGTAGTAAAATGAACGAAATTTGCTTTACCATATTTTTTAGCGATTTTTGTTATTTTGTTTAAACGGTCTACAGGCATACGTCCGCCCGGCACTCGTAAACGTATTGTGAATAAGTCCTTTTTATTTTGCTTGATAAATCCACCTGATTTAAGTTCTGCAAAATCAACATTTAGTTTTTTCTGTTCTTTTTTATTTTTAATTTCTAATTTATTAAAACTAATCATTTGGTCCTCCTTAAAGTAGAAGAAATTACTTTTATAGTTTTTTCTATATCTTCTTGTGTGTGTGCGAAAGAAATAAAATTTGATTCA
>MGVS01000047.1 GCA_001800605.1 Elusimicrobia bacterium RIFOXYD2_FULL_34_15 | reverse complement strand
ATCTACCCATACTGCCCCTGTTATTGTTCCTGTTGAACCGCTTAGGCCGGAATCTCCGGCACTGCTTCCGGTACCTTCATTCAAATGCCAGTTGCAGATTAAAGGATCTGACGATGGCGGTGGTGTACCAACAAATTCATACCGTCCTATATCAGGAAAGTTACCGTTATATAACAATCCGACATTTACGCCTGCATCTATGCAGGGTGAAATGTTTCGTAGTGTATAATACGGAGTCGGCTTGTTTCCTGAACCTGTTATTAGAGGATCTGTAGATAATTTATTAGCGGCCTGAGTAAATCCTGAAAAATCATTATTATTTAAATTGTAAGTGAGATTATTTGTAAACGAACAATTAGTATATGTGAATGCCGTTCCATTTTTTGATATTACACTTGTTCCCGTATTATTACCGTAAAAAATATTATTTTTAATTTCACAGTTTGTTAATGTAGGCGAAGAAGTTCCTCCGGATATGACAATCGGACTGTATGCACCGGAAACATGAAAAGTATTATTTAATATTTTTATATTCTGTCGGTTATTTTCGCTTGCTGAACCCGCTCCCAGGCCTATAGTAGCCAAATAAGTATAAAGACCGCCAATATTGTAAAAAACATTATTTCTTATTGTTATATTATCGTTGAACGGGGCTGTTGCAAACATTTGGATTCCGGCTTCATAGTTTTCAAAGTAATTATTATATATAAGCATGTCGCTATTTCCTGCTTCAAGAGCATGGTGCTGGGTATCGGCACCTGCTGCTATATAGCTGAAAACATTATCATGTACTGCTAAAGAATAAGTAAAGCCGGCTGCCAAACCACCGTCCGGAATAGATACCCAACCGGTAAAATTACAATTGTATATTTCATTTCCGCCTATCATATTCATTAATTCTATATCTCTCCAGCAACTAAAAGTGCTATCATGTATTTTTACATTTTTTAGCCACCCCTGTGCCCAGCAAGTGATGCCTGTACCCAATGAACCGTTTCTTTCATTATGTGTATTATTATATATAGTGCCGCCGTCTATACCGATAAGCCCGATACTCCCGCCGTTATTGTCGCTAAAAGTACAATCATGTATAGTGAGATTATTTATATAGAAAAGAGGCGGATTTTCTCTCGAAGCTTGAGGGTCATTTGCATTATCAGTTGAATGAACAAACAATGCACCTCCGGCATTTTCCATATGGGTAATAGATAAATTATAAAAACTTAAATTATCCCTTCCCCAAAAATCTAATCCTATGGATTTATGATTTCCATCAAGTGTAAAATTAGATATGGATTGGTTGCCATTGACATGCGTGGTGCTTATACCTTTAATCATGTGATTAGTGTGATTACCTATTATTATAGTTAAGTTTTTGCCCGCTCCTTCTATGTTAATCCCAACCGGTAATACTGCTATTTGTGTTTCAGTAAATGTCCCGGCATTTAAGTGAATCGTGGCTCCCTGACTCAACGGACGGCTTACTGCATATGCAAGCGTTTTCCAAGGACTTGATATACTTCCGGTTCCCGTGCTGTCACTCCCTGCAGGATCTACATAAAAAATATTGGCATTACCATTAATAGTAAAATTAGAATTTGAAGTATCGGTAGGATTACCATCCGGTTCCTGAACTCTGATTTTGCAGGTACTGCCTGCTGTACTGGGAACCGTTATTGTCTGGGTCCCGTCATTAGCTGTATTTGAAACAATGGATGTCCAGGATGTTCCCCCATTTGTTGAGAGATCGATATTAACATTTCCAACGATTCCTTCACTTGTCCAAGTTACCGTTTGTTGCGAACCGGCTGTCCAACTTTCACTACCATTTGGTGTTACTACAGTGATAGTCGGAACTAATTTTACTAACTCGATACCATTTCCGGTACCTAAATTTCTTGTATATTTTCTATCAGTAGAATTATTCCAATGCTCATGCGTACCTAAACTTGCAAGTCGTGTTCCGTCGCCTTCAGGATCATAAAAAGTTCCGGAAGGCGGATTATTTGCAAGGGCTTCTTCGTGTAAGTAACTATCGCTTTTTACTACAAATGCCTGCCCTCCAAATTCGCTGTTTATAAAATCGAAACCCACAGAATCAATAGCTACAGGGTCCTGCGAAACAAATAAACTCGACGACCAATTATTATTAAATGGAGCTAACAAGAATTTTGAGGGCGGATTATTAACATCGTTAGTACCGTAAAGACCATCTACAAGGAATAACATCGTTTTGCCGCCCAGTTCTTTGTGACCTGTTAAATCAACTAATGTATTATAACTTCCAAACGGCCTATTAGATGAATTAATAAAAGTATGCTCCTGCATATCAATACTTCCAAAATGATTTTTTGAAGTAAAAGTTACCCCTGCATTATTATGACCTTTCATTAGAGACATATTAATAACATATTTTGCCTGGTATACAACTGTCGGAATGGCTTTACCCGCCGTATTACTGCTGTTAGAATATTTAATCATATCAACCTGCCAAACGCGTCTAACTCTGCCGTTTGTTCCCTGCCTATCCATTAATACAACATTCGGAAATTCATTTTTACATTTATTGTAAACTCTATCCGGCATTAAACGAACAGCATCATATACTGTAATGTCTGCCTGAGGAACACCTGCCTTATTAATAAGTTGGCGCAGTAATGCTAATACTGAATGAGGAGATGCATCCAATTGATTATCATTTTCAGTATAGCTGACATTATTATTGTTAAGATTGATTTTAATTGCGATTTTATCCCCAGATGCATATCCGACTGAACCACGCCCATGATTTTGATTGAAATTTTTAAAAAGTGCATCCCATGCAAGAGCATCGGTAGATGTATTGGTCAAGCTGCGAACTGAACGGGAAATCATACTATCCACAGCTGTTTGATTGGTGCTATTATCATCCCACCAATAACCGGTAGAACCATTCCATATTGATGCAGCAGGTTCATATACCCAAACCACACGACCTGGATTAATACCTTTGGCTGTTCCAATAGGTGTATTAGGTGAATCGGTTGGCGTCCATGCAAAAACTGAGTCAGGATTAATTTTAAATGTAACAGATGCCACAGTAATACCGAGCACAATACAAAGCATTGCTAATATAATAAATAAATGTTTTTTACAGAAATTTAATTTCAGTTTTTTAAATATTATTGCAGAGGTAAACAATCCGGCAAAGGAAGCTAAGAAACTTCCGCCAAAACCCGCAGCAATACGCTGACATGGATAAGCAACACGGCTTGGTTTAGGAATTACTCTTACAAGAAACCATATAATAGATAAAATACCTATTATTGGAAAAAATAAAAATGTCCATTTTTTTTCTAACTTCAAAGAGATTATTTTGCCAGTTTTTGGACATAAATTAAAAAAAACATTTAAAATCTTTTTACGAATTTCTTTTAAATTGAAACTCTTCATTTTTATTCCTCTTTAACACCAATTTAAAATTAAAAATGCCTGCCTACCTGATATAGTCAGGCAGGCAAAATTCAAAATGTAAGTTTTATTATTTATGTTTTTCTATGAACTATGAACCATAAACTATTAACTTTTTAACTGTATCCTGTATTCTGCCTGCCCGCCTACGGTTTCTTGTCCGCCAAAGTTTCAGTGGCGGAAGTGGCGGGTATCCTTTGTACTATCTACCTTTCTCCCGTTACCCATTACCCGTTACTCGTTACTATCTTACAATTGCCAGTTTACCCTTCTTGGTCTGCCCGTTATTGTTCGTTATCATGTATATATATACACCGCTGGATATTATTTCTCCGTCACTATTCTTTACATCCCAACTTAATTCTCCGGTAGGCGTATCTTTATCATCTTCATACACCAGCTCACCGGCTGTGCTGAATATCTTTATCTTTGTGTGGGCTGTTAAATTTGCAAATATTATGCTTGTATGCCCTGCGCTCGGCTTGAATGGGTTAGGATATACATGTGCTGTGCTTAGGTCACTTTGCAATACTGCAAATACTGCATAGTATGATAAATGTTTTGTTTTTACTACTAGCTGCCTGTTTGCTTTATCTAATGTTGTAGTTGTTATTTTTTCCCATTTCTTTGTTGCAGTATTATATGTACATACTATCAACTTGCTGCTTAATATGTCTATATCATCAATTCTACTATCACCGTTTGTGTCCTTGTATGGCAGTGAAATTTCTATATCTTGAGCAAATATGTACTGTCCGCTTCCAAGCTCTATCTGATGTATGTTACCTATTAATACTAAATTGCTGCTTACCTTAGGCGCACCCTGCGGATTGATAGTTATTAATAGTTTGTCGGTGGTCCCATTGGTCAATACACCGGTAGATATCTTTACATAAAATAACAACCCCGTTCCAGGTTCTATCATTCTGACTGTGTTGGTTACACGATTATCTATCCGCTCGCTTTTGTAGTTGCTTGTTTCTTCTATGTCAGGATCACTGCTTTTTGTTACTGTTATATAACCTGTTCTTATTCGCTCGCCATCTGTATATGTCGTTACTGTCCTTATATTATATTGAATATCGGTTTCAAGTGAACTTGTGTCCCATTGATTATAGCCGGTTATTGTGTTATCTTCTATTATTTGTTGGGTTCCTGCAATTGTTGCCCAAATTGCATCTGTTGCTTTCTTGTATTCAAATGCTACAGACTCTATCCCGATGCTTATTACTTTTTCGGTTATTAATGTTATCTGATCTCCATTTATCTTCATACCGTTCAGCGGGGTTGTTAATTCAATCTTTGGTTCATCACTGTTTATTACTGTTACTGCAGTTTCAGTTATTATATTCGTGTTGGTATCTTCATTTCCATCCGCGTCTACAGCTCTTACTACAAATTGGTATTCCTTATTGTTTGTCAGATTGTTTATTGTTAGTTGTGTCTGTGTACTTGTTACAACATAACTAGGTGCTGTGTAATTCATCGCATTGTTTACGGTTGCTATGTATATCCTGTAACTTGCAATATCACTCGAGGTTGATCCCAACCAGTTTAATTGTATTTTTCCACCTTCTAATGGTGTTGTCATCAGATAACTTATTGTATTGGGTGGTGTTCCCGGCTGCACAGTTACGTTATTCACTGTAACAGATATCTGCATACTGCTTGACTGATTTATTGAATCATATGCTATTGCCTTTATTATGTGGGTTCCGTTGGCATAACCGGTTGTGCCAAGATTATACGTGTACGGCGATGAGGTGTCGGTACTTTTTAGAATATTGTCTATATAGAAATTTACTTTATTTACTCCGTTGTCATCACTTGCTGTTGCAGTTATTGTTGTGATGCCTGATATCGTTGCATTGTTTGCAGGTGCTGTTATTGCAACTGTCGGCGGATTGTCTACGGGTGCTACGTTGTTAATTGTTACAGATATTTGTGAATTATCTATCTGGTTGGCGGTGTCGGTTGCTACTGCTTTTATTGTGTGTATACCGTTTGCATAGCCGGTAGTATCCAGATTGTATGTATACGGTGACGTCGTGTCTGTGCTTTTTAGAATATTGTCTAT
>MGVS01000046.1 GCA_001800605.1 Elusimicrobia bacterium RIFOXYD2_FULL_34_15 | reverse complement strand
TAATCAAATATATTAAGGAGCAATCCGAGGAGATATAAATAGTCAAGCTCCGATGCTTGGCATCGGAGAACACCTTATTTGTCTTGACAAAACTGAGAAAAAGAATATAATAAAAATATGTCAGATGTATTGGTTTTAAATAGAAAATTTTATGCAATTCATATAACTACCTGGCAAAAAGCGTTATCGTTGCTTTATATTGACCATGCGAATGTAGTCGATGAGCAATATAAAACTTATACTTTCTCCGACTGGCGGGATGTTTCCCAGCAAATATCAGTTAATACTTCAGGATTTATTCATACTCCCTCTTTTAAAATTGCAATCCCGGATATAATTCTTTTAAAATTTTATGATGAGCTTCCTCCTATGGATGTGAAATTTACTAGAAAAAATATTTATGAGCATTATAGGCATAAATGCTGTTATTGCGGAAAAAAGAAATCGACGAGTGAGCTTAATCTGGAACATGTTGTTCCTGTTAGCCGCGGCGGAACAACCGACTGGCTGAATGTTGTTGTTTCTTGTATTCCCTGCAACCTAAAGAAAGCTAACCGTACTCCTGTTGAAGCAGGTATGAAATTGCTTGTTAAACCGGCAAAACCTGATTGGAAGGGCCCTGTTTCGTTATATTTCAGAACCGGCATGAAAATAAAGGCATCATGGCAGAAATTTGTTGATAATGTATATTGGAATTCAGAATTAGAATGAGAGCCCGCCTTGGACAAAACTTCCTCATTGATAGAAACATATCCCGTAAAATAATATCATCAGCAGAGATTTTACCTTCGGAAACAGTTATAGAAATAGGACCAGGAAAAGGTATTCTTACTGAAGGAATAGCTAAATTTGCAAAAAATGTTATAGCGGTTGAAATAGATCGTAGCCTTGCTGAAAACCTTTCTAAAAAGTTTGTAGATAATAGAAAAATACGAATAATCAAAAACAATTTTTTAGAGTGGACACCTGATAAAAAAAATAAGATGAAGTTTGTTGCAAATCTTCCATACAATGTTTCTACTTCAATAATTGAAAAAATCCTTTATTTGAATAATTGGGAAATCGCTGTTTTTATGGTACAAAAAGAAGTGGCTAATCGAATTAGGGCAACGGCAGGTTCGGATGATTATAGTTCTTTATCAATTCTGTGTCAGGTTTTTTGTAAAGTTGAAAAATTATTTGATGTTCCAAAGACATGTTTTATTCCAATTCCGAAAATTACATCTACAGTTCTAAAATTCAAACGTTTGGATAAAGCTTTAGTTAATAAAAAAAATCAGAAAATATTTTTTGAAATCGTAAGAGCGTCATTTAAACACAGAAGAAAAATATTGCTTAACTCATTGTCGATGGAACTCGGCATAAAAAAAGACGAGCTGAAAGAAAAGCTCATGTCGGTGGGCATATCGCCAAATCAGCGGGCAGAGAATATTTCAATTGAAGAGTTCAGTAGATTAGTAAGCGTGGTATAACAAAATGATTTAAAAAGAAAATAAGAATAATTCCAACAGAAATATACGGTCCAAAAGGTATAAAATCGGAAGATTTTTTCTTTTTTATAAGAATGAGTATAAGTCCAATTATCCCGCCTAAAAAACAAGCAATAAGGAAAGAATAAAAAATGTTATAAGCGCCCAAAAAACTTCCGCCGGCGGCAAGAAGTTTAATATCGCCCCCGCCCATTACTTCTTTTTTGTAAATTTTTGATCCGATAACCGCAATAGCAAAAAGTAATAAACCGCCAGAAATAGTTCCAATCAAAGAATTCAATAAATTGTTTTTTATAACAGGATTCCATGGGCTTGAAATAACGCCTATAAATATTAATGAAATTGATAAAAAATCAGGTATGGTCTTTAAATGGATGTCAATAATAGAAATAATTATCAGATAAAAACCGAGAATAATAGAAATAACCAAAGAAAAGGAAATGCCAAAAATAAGGTAAGATAGAAGAAAATAAAATCCTGTTAAAAGTTCCACAATTGGATATTCTATGGAAATATTTGTTTTACAGTTACTGCATTTACCACGAAGTATTAAAAAGCTGATAATAGGGATATTATCAATCCATCTTATCGGTATTAAACATTTGGGGCAGTGAGAGGCAGGTAGTATTATAGATTTATTATAAGGGATACGTCTAATACAGACATTAGCAAAAGAGCCAAAAAACAGACCAATTATAAAGAAATATATTTCTATCATGTGCTGATTATCATTCCGTTTGAAAAACGATTGTTATATTAATCATTTTGCATGACCGAATTTATTATAGTTATTAAAGGCTATATGTCAAGAAAAATTAGCGAAGATAACTTATATTATAAAAAAACTTCCCGATTTTATCGGGAAGTTTTTTTATTGAATCTTAAAATCTTGCTGACTTACCAAGAAGTAATGGATGCACCTTTTGTATCAACTACTGTAGCTGATACATGGATTTCTCCAATTGCATTTCCACGATACCACCATTCACCGTTATGAGCAGACATTAACGTCGGGTTATAAGTGGAAATAAATACACAGGCATTGCTATCCGTAACTCCGGTAATACCTAGCTTTACCGTAGGCATTTTATCCAGATATTTCGTTAGAAATGGACCTGTAGGATTACTAAATACACCGGTTGCCGTACCTTCACCTACTTGTGCTGAGCTTGTAGGATCTGCAACGGGAGCTGCTACTGGATACAAACCTTCCTGTTCGCCATAGTAAATGGTAAGAGCAGAGCGGAGTGCACCAAGAGAACCTTTCGTTGCGCCCTCTTTTGACTTTTTGATTAGGTCGGCGAATTTAGGAATTGCGATTGCTGCCAATATGCCTATTATAGCGACCACGATCATAAGTTCAATAAGGGTAAAACCTTTTTTCATTGTTTTCATTATTTTTCACCTCCTTTTTTATTAGCGTTCTGACGGCAATAAGCCATCTAACAATAAGTATAACTTAAAAAAAGTTTTTTGTCAATGGTTATTTTTATCCGGCACTTCCTGCCAATCCGCCTAAGGAGAACATAGGCATAAACATAGCTATAACTATAGCACCAATTACAATACCCATAACACAAATAACAATAGGTTCTATCATTGAAGTTAATCCTTTAACAGCGACATCAACTTCCTGGTCGTAAAAATCTGCTATTTTATTAAGCATGGTATCTAAATTACCGGTTTCTTCGCCGACTGATATCATCTGGATAACCATAGGAGGAAACACGCCGGATCTTTTTAACGGATCTGCGATTTTTTCACCTTCCCTTATTGATTCTTTTGCCTGCAAAATTGCCCTTTCAATAATCTTATTACCGGCTGTCTGCGCGACGGTATCAAGAGCCTGCAATATAGGTACACCTGATTTAACTAGAGTACCAAGAGTTCTTGTAAATTTTGCAACGGCAACTTTTTTTAATAATAAACCAAAAAGAGGTAGTTTTAAAAAAATTCCATCCATTTTTAACTTACCTTTTTCTGTTTTATAATATTGCAGGAATGCAACGACAACTCCGGCAATTCCAATAAGAAGAAAAATTATATAATGTCTTAAGAAATTTGATATTCCAATAAGTACTTTAGTAGGAAGAGGTAAATCAGCACCAAAACTGGTAAATATTTCCTGGAAAGTCGGAATAACAACTACAAGCAGGAAAACCGTGACTCCTATTGCTATAATTGCAACTATAGCAGGATACATAAGGGCGCCCTTTACTTTACCTTTTAACGCTTCCGAAGATTCTAAATAAGTAGAAAGACGCTCAAGAATTACATCTAGTATACCTCCTACTTCACCGGCTTTAATCATTGCAACATATAAATCAGAAAATGCTTCTTTTTGCTTTCGCATAGCATCTGCAATTGAAATACCCGCTTTTATATCATCAGATATGCCGGTAACCACTTTCTTGAAAGCCGGGTTTTCAATTTGATCCATTAATATTGTCAGTCCTTGTACTATTGGAACGCCTGCCGAAACAAGCGTAGATAGCTGTCTGGAAAATAATACTAAATCTTTTGATCTGACTGTAGGTTTAAGAGGATTAAATTGTTTTAATTGTTCTATAATAGCATCAAATTGGTTTATATGAACCATATTAATTTCTTGAACAATAGCCTTTTGCTGTCTCAATTTATTGGATGCTGATGTTTGGTCAGGTGCTTCTATAGTACCCTTAGTTTCTTCACCTGAGGGTAATCTTACTCTGTAGGCAAAAATTGGCATAATTAATTTTCTCCTTTTTTACTAGATTTTTGTTGTCCGGTTTTTGGAATATTTTCCAAATTATTTAGTTTATTTGTATTCTTTTCTATCATATTGTAAGCTTTTTCTTTATAAGAATTTGCCAACGAATTAGTTGGATTTAGTTTGAATGCAAATGAAAAATCTTTGATAGCTTCTTTATATTTGCCAAGCATAAAATATGAATATCCTCTATTATAATACGTACTATCGTTTGGATTTTTCTTAGAATATTCTATCGCTTTTGAGAAATAAATTAAAGAATTTTCATAGTCATTCTTCATTTGATTCAAAATACCTATGTTATAATATGCTTCAGGACTAGCTGGTTCTATTTCAGATATTTTTTTAAAATCATTTAATGCTTTGTTATACTCTTTATTAGTTGCGTATATAGTTCCCCTGTTGTTATAAGCATCAAGAAAATTTTTATCTACTTCTATCGCTTTAGAAAAATCTTTCAATGCTTTTTTTAAGTTGTTTTTTTTTATATAAGATAATCCTCGCATATTATATGCTGTAACATGAAAGGGGTTTATATTGACTGCATCTGAAAAAGATTCTATCGCGTTGTCGTACATTTCTTTGTTATAATACTGCAATCCAATATTAAACGGTGTATCTGATTCTGATATTTTATTAACTTTCTCAATATCTTCGTTTGATTTTTTAATATTTCCGATTTTTTTATATAAATTTGCCCTTAAAGCATAAGCCTCTTTAAAGCACGCATTTAATTTTATTGCTTTGTTTAAATCTGCAATAGAATCTTTAAATTTATTTTGAAAATTGTAAATAAGTGCCCTGTTGTAATAAGTAGACGAATCTTCCCCAATTTTTAATGCTTTCGTAAAATCAGATAAAGCTTCTTCGTTATGACCTAGAAGGGAATATTCAATCCCTCGGTTAGTATAAGCGTTTAATTTATTTTTATATCCGTTATCAGTTTCCCACTTATCTATTGCTTTTGAAAAATATTTTATTTTTTTCTTAGCATTTTTGGTTTTTATACCTGCATTAAAATAATAATCAAAACTACAACCATTAATAAAAAAACAAGCTGAAAGCAAAATGCATATTGATGCTATTTTTCTCATTGAGTATCCATTGCATTTTTCTGTAGAAGCCGCTTTAAGTCCGTGGGATCGCTCGAGGCTTCCATTGCTTCCTGATATGTTATCTCTTTTCTTGACAATAAATCGAAGAGCGACATATTCATTGTCTGCATTCCGTGTTTTGCACCAGTTTGCATATTAATATATATTTGTTCTGTTTTCATTTCCCTAATTAGGTTTCTTATAGCTGCCGTAACAATCAGTACTTCGCAAGATAAAATTCTTCCTATTCCGCTGGATTTTAATAAAAGTTGTTGTGTAAAGACAGACTGTAATGTAAACGATAGCTGACTTCTTATCTGTGCCTGCTGATGCGGCGGGAATGAATCAACGATTCTGTTTATAGATGATGGTGCATCGGTAGTATGCAATGTTGCAAAAACCAAGTGTCCGGTTTCAGCTATAGTTAGTGCCGCAGATATTGTTTCAAGATCGCGCATTTCACCTATTAGAATAATATCAGGGTCTTGTCTTAATACATATTTAAGAGCATTCGGGAAAGAGTTGGTATCAGCGCCGATTTCTCTTTGATTTATTAAACATTTTTTATGCGGATGCACATATTCAATAGGATCTTCAATCGTTACAATATGACCGTGTCTGTGTTCGTTAAGAAAATTTATCATCGATGCGAGTGTCGTAGATTTACCGCAACCGGTGGGTCCGGTAACAAGTACCAGTCCTTTTTGCATTCTCATTACATCGTATATAACCGGTGGCAGTCCTAATTCTTCAAATGTCAGGATTTTGTCAGGTATTGTTCTTAGCGCAGCACCGACAGAATTTCTTTGTCTGAATACATTCATTCTAATTCTACCGATTCCTTTTACACCGAACGATAAATCCAATTCATTTGTTGCTTCGAATTTTTCTTTCTGCCTATCTGTTAAAAGTGAATAAATAAGTCGCTGACAAACATCCGGAGATAACCTTTCAAAGTGTGTTGGATGTACCTCACCGTCAATTCTTAGCATAGGTGGTGCATTTACGGTAAGATGTAAATCAGACGCATTTTTTTGTAGTACAAGTTTTAACAATTCATCCATGCTTAACATTGTATATTTCTCCTATATAAATAAAATTTATAAAACCAGACTATAGCACACAAAATTTAGAATCTTTTACCCGTTACTCGTTACTCGTTACTTATTATTTAACTTACCCTACATCGGCAAAAGTTATTCTCATCATTTCTTCAACAGTTGTTGTTCCCGCTAATACTTTTCTTAGTGCAGCTTGCCGTAAAGTAACCATTCCGTTTTCAACTGCGGATTGTTTTACTATATGTGTTGAAGCCCTATCTAATATTAATTCTCTTATTTTATCGCTAATTTCCATAACTTCATAACATGCCAGTCGTCCTCGATAACCTGTGTTTGAACACTCATTACAACCTTTACCTCTATAAAGTTTTATTTTTGACGTATTCCCTATTTCTTTTTCTGATATTCCGGTTGAAATAACGACTTCTCTTGTAACTTCATAAGATTCTTTACAATGTTGGCATATAACACGTACCAGTCTTTGAGCTACTACCATAATTACCGTGGATGTTGTTAAAAATGGCTCTATTCCCATGTTATTAAGGCGTGTCACGGCACCTGGTGCGTCATTTGTGTGCAGTGTAGAGAACACCAAGTGTCCTGTTAATGCTGCGTTTATTGCTATTTCTGCAGTTTCTGTATCTCTAATTTCGCCGACCATTATAATGTCCGGATCCTGACGCAAAAATGATTTCAATCCTGCAGCAAAAGTAAGGCCAATGTCAGCTCTTGCTTGAACCTGATTTATACCTTCGAGAACATATTCTACGGGATCTTCAATCGTGGAGATATTGACATCCGGCTGATTCAATTGAGAGAGAGTTGAATAGAGTGTGGTTGATTTTCCGGAACCCGTAGGCCCTGTAACTAAAATAATACCATATGGGATCTGCATATTTTTTTGATATACTGCTAATGCTTCCGGTTCAAATCCGAGTTTTGTCAAGTCAAGACAAAGCGAGGAAGCGTCTAAAATACGCATAACGACTTTTTCGCCGAATGCTGTAGGTAAAACTGAAATACGTAAATCAACTTCTTTATTAATAACTTTTATTTTTATTCTGCCGTCCTGGGGCAACCGTCTTTCCGCTATATCAAGATTAGACATAATTTTAAGACGGGAAACCATTGCATTTTGAGTTCTTTTGGGCGGCGCTGAAACCTCATGTAAAACGCCGTCAATTCTATATCTCACTCTTAAAGATTTTTCATAAGGTTCTATGTGGATATCAGAAGCTTTGGCTTTCACAGCACCGGATAAAAGAAGATTAACAATTTTTATAACCGGCGCATCCTCGCCTTCCGATTCCAGGGTTGTTATATCTTTTCCACCATCCATTTCTTTTACAACATCGACATCAGAATCTGCACCTTTTGATTCCATATCTTTCACGATGTCGTCCATAGATGTTTTTCCGCCGTAATATTTATCAATTGCTGATTTGATTTCATTTTCTGAAGCGATAACTACATTTATATCACAACCGGTCATAAGACGTAAATCATCAGTTGCAAATACATTTAAAGGATCTGCCATTGCAACTGTTAATAAATTATTTTCTTTTGCTATAGGTATGAGTGTTTGATGGCGGACTACTGATTCAGGAACAGACTTAATTATTTCTTCGGTAATTTCACCATATTCGGAAAGAGAAATATAAGAGACCCCGCATTGTTTACCTAAAAATGCAAGTAAAACATCTTCTGTAATATAACCGAGTGACATCAATATTACGCCGAGAGTTCCACCGCGTTTTTTTTGTTCCTCAAGGGCATCTTCGAGTTGTTGAGGCGTAATAATACCAACATCAACTAAGAGGTCACCCAGCTTTTTCTTCAGAACCGATTGTTTCACGGCCATAAATTAGTTACCTTGTAAAATTATAAAGAATTTTCACTGTTTTGTCAAGTTGTATTTTGCCCGTTTTTTCGACTCACTAAATATCCTTTTACTCATTACCCGTTACTCATTACCTCGTTTTTTATAGGATATCTTTTAAAGGAATATTTTTTTCTTCTGCTATATTTTTTGCTTTTTCATATTCGACAGACTTTTTTTCTGATTTTTTAAGATTTGCAAATTTAAATATGTTTTTTATACGTCTGTTTAATATCCATCGTGATACTGGGATTCTTCTTATTCCCAAAGTAGTAGTTTCTAAGAATATGATATCTGCAATTTTTTGCTCATTTTTTTCAGTAGTAATTACCGATAATATTATACCCGGCCTTCCTTTCTTAGCATAAATATTTGTAAGCCATACATCATCTGCCCCGTTTTTTAAAAGTTTTTCTTGTATATATGGAAAAATGCGTGGATCCATGTCATCAATATTAGTTTCAAGAACTATTTTTTTGTCATTGGAAAAATATCTTTTTTCTTCTTCGCCGATATAAGCTCGCAAAATATTAGGTATTTCAAAATTTGCTAGACCGGCACCTGTTCCTGATTGGAGTATTTTCATGTAGGGAATTGGTCCAAAATATTTTGTTAGAGTTGAAATTATTGCAGCTCCTGTAGGTGTTGTAAGTTCATTTTTTGGATCGGTAGAATAAACAGGCAGATTCTTAATTATTTCAATTGTCGCAGGAGTTGGTTTACCGAGATTTAATGGTGATGAATAAACTTTATCTATTTTTAGCGTATCAAGCGCAATGACAGCGCCAAATACATCAATCATTGTATCTATTTCTGCTATTTGGTGAAAGTGAACAGAATCAATTGGTATGGAATGTGCTTTGGATTCCGCGCGTGCTAAAGTTAAATAAATTTCAAGTCCTTGTTTTTTAATTTTTTCTGAAAGTTTTGAATTTTTTATTACTTTTTTTATCTTTGCAATTTCTCTAAGTTGTTCCCCGCCTTCTATTTGTGCTATTTTTGCATGAATACCATTTTTTAATATATTTGAAAATTTTATTGAAAATTTTGCTACATCTAGTTTTTTGAGCTGATTTATAAGATATTTTTCGTCCAGTCCGGCATCAATGAGTGAAGATAAAATCATATCACCTGCAACACCTGACGAACAATCAAAATAAATAATTTTCATATTTAATTTATCCTTTATTTTTTACTGTATCCTGTATACTGTATACTGTATTCTGTGTACTAAGTTTTATTTATTATACCTGCAATAATTCCCGCACCAAAACCATTGTCTATATTTACAACACAAACATTTGGAGAACAAGAATTTAACATCGTTAGAAGTGCAGAGTATCCGCCCTTTCCTGTCCCGTAACCGGTAGATGTAGGAACCCCTATTACAACTTTAGATGCCAATCCGCCTACTACTGAAGCTAATGCGCCTTCCATACCGGCACACACTATTACACAGGAGGCATTTTTTATTTTTTCATGGAATTTAAAAAGCCTATGAATACCTGCAACACCTACGTCATAAATACGTTCTACTTTATTACCAAGCGATTCTGCGGTAACTGCAGATTCCTCGGCTATAGGTATATCTGATGTTCCGGCAGTTATTACAGCAATGTAATTTTTGTTATGCGTAATATGTGTTTTTAACGGATTTATTACAATTATTTTTGCATTATCAAAATATTGAGAATTTTTAAATTTTTTCTTAATTTTTAAAGCAAGTTTTCTTTCAACTTTTGTTGCAATTATGGGATTTGGTTTTTCAAGCAGTTTCGAAATAATTTCAATAACCTGTTTTTCTGTTTTTCCGGAAGAATAAATTGCTTCCGGAAATCCTTGCCTTTGAAATCTTTCAGTATCTAAGATAAAATCGCATTTCATTAATTTCTCCAGTTTTTTAACTCAAGATTTGCTGATGGAATAATTTTTTCTTTATAAACTTCTTTTTTCAATCCGCCTTCGCGGAATTCTATGGGCGTGAGTCCATATGATGAATAGCTCTTGCGACGCTTCGGCGGATTTACGCAACGAAGCGAAGTAGTGGATTCTACGGGCGTAAGCCCGTAGTGCTTCAACTTAAAATAACCGGCGGATGCAATCATGGCTGCATTATCCGTGCACAATATTGTATTAGGAATAAATAATTCAATTTTTTCCAATTTGCATATTTCGAGAAAATCAGAACGAAGTTTTGTGTTTGCTGAAACCCCGCCGCCTAAAGCGATTCTTTTAATTTTAAATTTTCTGCATGCCAAAATGGTTTTTTTTACTAATACATCAATGCAGGATTGCTGAAATGATGCTAATAAATCAGAAAGCTCATGGTTTGAGTTGATTTTATATCTGTTAACATAATTAATTATTGAGGTTTTTAACCCAGAAAAAGAAAAATCCCAGCTACCGTCTAAATATGGTTTTGGAAAATTTATTTTCTTTGGATTTCCATATTTTGAAAGTTTATCAATAATAGGTCCTCCAGGGTATCCCAAATTTAGAAATTTTGCAATCTTATCCAAAACTTCGCCGACAGCATCATCCCTGGTTCTTCCGAGAATATTGTATTTACCGAAATTTTTAACTAGTATTAAATCTGTATGTCCGCCTGAAACAATTAATGCGATTAAAGGAAGTTTGATTTCAGAGTTGTTAATGTTTGAATTTAAAAAATTTGCAAAAATATGTCCTTCAATATGATTTACACCCACAATCGGGATTTTTAATATTTGTGATATTGCCTGAGCAGTTGTTGTACCTATAAGAAGCGAACCGATTAACCCTGGTCCGGTTGTAACGCTAATTGCATCTATTTTTTTAGTTTTTTTCAGTGATTCATCAATAATAAGATTTATATTTTCTAAATGATGCCGCGATGCCAGTTCAGGTACAATACCGCCGTATTTTTTGTGAACCTGTATTTGAGATGAAATAACGTTTGTAACAATATACTTTCCATCTTTAACAATGGATGCTGATGTATCATCGCAAGACGTTTCAATCCCTAATATATTCATTTTTTTATACTTTCTAAATATTGTGAAACTGTTAGAAAAGATATATTTTCTTTTTGGAATTCAGGGATAATTTCTGCAAGTGCTTTAACAAGATTTTTTCTATTAACGTGGCCTATCGCGATTCCACTGCCGTATTTTTTAATAAGAATTTTTAAAAAACGTAACTGTTTCAGCATATAGTCAACATCATCTTCTCCATCGATAAAAACCTCATTTTGTAAAGATGGAATATGCATCGATAATGCAGTTTTATATGCTACGGTTGCGCTGGATGTATGCGAATCAACAAATATAATTCCTTTTTGCTTTACAATTTGTAAAAATGTTTCCATTTGTTGTTTATTCTGCGTAAATGCACTTCCCATATGGTTGTTAATACCGGAAGCGCCGTCAACACTTTTCAAATTTTTTAAAACATGTTTTTCAATATTATCTTTTGACATGTTTAATAAAATCGCAGCTTTACCGGGATTTACTTTTGGAAAGTTTTCCGGTTCCATAGGCTGATGCATGAAAAATTCCTGGTTAAGTCTTGTTAAGTCTTTGGCAAAAAATGATGAATATTGTTCACCAGGAAGTATGCTGTATGTAAGAGGTATTCCTAATGATAAAAAGTCAGATAATTCATCTTTTTTATATCCAATGTCATCGATAATTATTATTGCTGCTTTCAATTTCGATGTTTTCTTTTTGTATTTTAAAAAGAAAATTTTATTTAAAACAATTCCATCTTTAGATATTAAAAAAGAATTATTTTTATCATTAAAATTGGTATTTAAACCGTATTCTGCAAGGCCAATTCTAATTTCTCTTATTATATCATTTATATTTTTGTCAGTTTTTATTTGTTTTACTATTTCTATCCATTTTACAGTCTTAGATTTTCTTTCAATTCTTAGATACTGGATAACATTTTCATCTCCGATACCAAAACTTGTCAATATCTTATTGCATTGGATATCTATTTGATTGGACAACGTAGAAAAATTCTCAGGTTGTTGCCTAAGGTATAATGTAATCCCGATAATTATAATTAAAATTACTAAAAAACGCCAGAATTTCTTCATTTGTTTAATAAAATATCTCTGACCAGTAAAATTTGTATTGCTCTTTCAAGAATCTCATCTTTAACTTTTTCTTTACTGGCACCGCCGGTTGCCGATGAAATTTTAACGTCGAACTTTTTATCACGGTCCTTGGCTGCGGCTATATCTACATCAAGTTCCTGCTTTTGTAATGCGATTTCGTTTTCTCTCGAAATTTCAATAACAACATCAGGAGTTATCCCACCCGTTTTCTTTTCATCGTCTCTATGAATACTTCTGCCCGATGGTGTATAGTATTTTTGTGTTGTCAAACGAAGGGAAGCCTCTCCCTCTAATGGTAAAAGCGATTGAACGGATCCTTTACCGAACGATTGCATTCCGATAATTACCGCTCTTTTATTATCTTGCATACAACCTGCGACTATTTCTGAACCGGACGCGGAACCTCTGTTTATTAAAACAGTAATTGGAATATTAGAATAAGGAGCGGTCGAATCGGCCCTGTAATCTTGTCTTGGAAATTTTCTACCCTGGGTGAATACAATAAGTTTGTTCTCTCCGATAAAACGTTTACAAATATCGATAGCGGTAGTTAAAAGTCCGCCCGGATCGTTTCTTAAATCTATAACTAATGACTTCATTCCCTGACTAGTTAAATCGGCAAGTGCTTTATCGAGTTCTACCACTGTTTTTGCGCTCATTTCTGTAATTCTGAAGTAACCGACTGAACTATTAAGCATTTTAGTACCGGTAACCGTATATAGAGGAATATCTTCTCTTGTTATTGTTAAATCAAAAGGCTCAATTCCTTCTCTGAAAATAGTTATTGTTACTTTTGTTCCAGGCTTACCGCGCATTTTTTCTACAGCTTGATCAGTTGATATGTCTTTTGCATTTTCACCTTCTATTTTTATTATCTTATCTTCAGGTAAAATACCCATTCTCCAAGCCGGAGTTCCAGGAAGCGGAGTCAGGACTGTGATCCAGCCATCTTTTGAAGAAGTTATTCTTATTCCGAGTCCTCCAAAATGACCTTCTGTATGAACTTTCATTTCCTTAGCTTCTTGTGGTTCCATAAATTGAGAATAAGGATCCAAAGTTCGCATCATTCCGTCGGCAGCGCCGTATATAAGTTTTTTCATATCAGGTTCTGTTACATAGCTTTCCCTGACATAAACCAATATCTGTGATAGAATTTTAATCTGACTATATATATCGTCAGAAGCTGCCCTAATTGTTTCAAGTTTTAGCAGCAATATGCTAACTGCAAAAAAAACCACAACAGCAAAAAACCATTTTTTCTTTTTTAACATTGTTCCTCCTAGAAACTTGAATTAAAAATTCAAAATTTAAAATTAAAAATTGTAGTGTTTTATCTATGCCTGTCCACCGTAGCTTTAGCGTAGGTGGAAACTATTAACTTATTACTCGTTACCCGTTACTCAGCCTGTCCTGAGCGTAGTCGAAGGATCACTTTAGCCAAACCAGCGGATCTTGCGGTTCACCGGCACGCCTGATTTCAAAATATAATGAAGCATCTTGTGAATATAAAGAAATTCCAACAATTCCTATAATATCATTTTTGTTGACTGATTGATCTTCTTTTATTAATATTTTATCAAGATTACCATAAACTGTGTAAAATCCTCCGGAATGATCAACTATAACCATTTTACCGTAAGATTTAAAATCACCTGCAAAAACAATTACACCTTTATCTATTACTAAGACATTTTGTCCCAATGAGGATTTAATTCTAATTCCATTATTTATTATCCATGTATCAAGCTCGGGATGCTTCTGTTTGCCAAATATAGCTGAAAGGTTGTGTCTTAGTTCTGTTGTTTCACCTTCTAAAGGCCAGGAAAGAGAACCTTTTTTCTTTGACATTTTTAAACGTGCTAATTTCTCTTCTTCTTTCTGTTTTTCAGTTTCCTTCGCCTTTCTCTCAAGAAGTTCTATCAATTGTGCAAGCATTGTTTCTGAATCTTTCAGATTTGCAATTTCCTGCTCTTGAAAAATTCTTTTTTTAATAACATTAGAAAGAAGTTTTCCTTTTTCATTTTTCTGATTAGAATATAATCGTTCAGATATTTTCTTTTTATCTTCCAGCAGCATCAATTCGTTCATTTCATCTTCAAGTTTTATTTTTAGTGCTTCATAATCTTCGACATTTTGCATTGTTTGAAGATAGACGAAAGATTTTTGCCTTGCTAAAAGCTGAAAAAATTTGAATCTTTTTACTAAATCAGCAGATGAATTAGAAGATAAGATAATTCTTGCCGGATATTCATCAGTAATTGACCTTCCTACCCCCTGTTTGTAAGCAAACCTTATTTCATTTTTCAAAATATTTTTCCATCTAACTGTTTCTAATTTTGCTATTTCCAGTTTTTTCTTTGATTGATCTATAGACTTTTGCTGTCTGAGTATTAGTTTTTCTGTATTTTTTAAATCAGCAGTTGTGGTTTCAAGTTTTCTCAAAATATTTTCAAGTTGCAATTCAATAGAAATTTCTTCTTTTTTTATTGTTTTTATTTTATTTTCTTTCTGAGAAATTACCGACTGAATACCTACAAGTTCTTTTTTACTTTTTTTAACCTTTTGCTTATATTCTTTTATTTGTTTATCATAATCGTCGGCATAAGTGTATTGAACAAAAAGTATAGTATTAAAAAAGCATAATAGAAATATTTTGGTTAAACCCGTTAGATGTTTATTAAGTAGCGAATAATCTAGTGATAACATATCTAATTAACTAATATTTTCTAACTATATTTATTCTGTACATCAAATGGGATGAAATTATTGTTCGATAATTTCTTTTTTTTCCAGAACATTTTTAGGTATTCTCACAATCATGCCAACTATCAATAAAATTACAGATATTAAAATAATTTCTGATTTACTAAAAAATAATTGGTTATTAAAGTTATGAACAAACAAATGCTTATTTATTAAGTATAAAATATAAAAACCTATCCCGCCTCCTATAGCACCGTCAATAAGACCATAAATTACATTTTTACCATTCGAGGTCATTGATACCGCAATAAGAGATATTATATAAAATAAGAAGAAAATCCAGCTGGCCCAATTACTAAAATTTTTAAAATTTTTGTTTATTGCAAGAAGATTTTCTGCCTCAATTGAAGTATAATAAATTTCTTCTATACCGTACAATGGTTTAATTTGTTCCGCAACACTTTTTATAGTTTCCGGATCTTTTTTTCTGAGATAGATATCGATTGTAGCAGGAAGCGGATTTTCTGCCAATATTTTAATTTGCTTTGAAAAATCCTGATTCTTTTTTAATTCTTCGAGTGCTTGTTCTTTTGAAGTATATTTAATTTTATCGATATAATCTATATTTTCAATTATTTTAATTAATTCGCTCTTTTGTTCATTATTAAGCGTGTCGTTTATAAATGCAACTATTTCAACACGTTCTTCAAGTAAAGATAGGTAATAAGATAAATTTTTTAATACTAGCATAAAGAAACCATAAGATATAATAGAAATCAATATAAATGCAATTGTAATCAGCGAAAGTTTTCTCATATTAGTTAGTGAGCATAGATATGCATAAATTGGCTGTTTTCTTTGCGTTATTCTCAAGTTTTATTATTATATCATTATTTTTAATTAGAATATCATTTTTATTTGATATTTTATTTGTAATCTGCGTATAAATATTTTCTGCGTTTAATTCAGTAGCTTGTAGAATATTTTTTTCTTCTATAGTTTTCATTAGATTTATCAATTTTGAATATCTGGAAATTGGAACAAAAGGTATATTGTATTTAATTGCCAAAATCAAGCCGTGTAGCCGCATGCTTACTACTAAATCCAGCTGTGAAAACAAGTTCAAAATATCTTCTATATTTTCCCATAACAATATCGAAATTTTTGCATTGGATTTTTTTTTTATCGTTTCAAGAATTCTCAAATCTGATGATTTTTGAAAAGGTATAAGAATGACTTCGGTGCCGGGTTTTTCAGTTAATATTTCGGAAAGTTTAGAAAATATTTCCGTATCTTCTTTCCAGTATTTTGTTTTTCTGATAATTATACCGATTTTTTTAACTTTCTGTTGATTATCTTTTATTTTAATAGGTAATACTATTCCAAATACAGGATCGGCTGTAACTATAATTTCTCTATTTATCATAAATGATTCAAGTATGTTTTTGTCATAATCAGTTCTTACTGAAATAAAGTCGACTTTATTAAAGCAACTTTTTATTAAAAATTTATTAAATGAACGTTTTATTCCGCCGATACCGACAGCATAAATAAAGACTTTTCTATTTAGAATCTTTGCAATATTAATAATTGTCAGGTAATACCACAAACTCAAAGATGCGGTTGTATCCTGAAAAAGCCCTCCGGAACCTGATATGAGCATTTTGCATTTTACTAATTCAACTAATATAGAACAAATGTTATATCTATTAATAGATTTAACATTAAATTTTCTTGAGGTT
Source organism: Elusimicrobia bacterium RIFOXYD2_FULL_34_15 (assembly GCA_001800605.1). GTDB lineage: Bacteria > Elusimicrobiota > UBA8919 > UBA8919 > UBA8919 > UBA9627. The sequence continues at coordinate 13,043 of MGVS01000046.1, read as the reverse complement.
TCTTTAGGTTTTACGGATAAAACAGTTATTGTAATGTCAGGATTTAAAGTCTTTAAATCATTAACTATAGATTTAAGAATCAATTCGTCCCCGACGTTATTATAACCGTAGTAACCGGATATTACTATTTCAGACATAGTTTTTTGTATAAAAGGATTAAAATTATTCCCAATAAAGTACCGAGCCATATTCCATTAAATGTTCTTAATAGTGAAATATAGAAAGGGCTATGTATGTGGCAAAATGTATTTATTATGGATGTTTGGCCGATAATACCGATTAAAAGAAAAAATTTCCAGGAAATATTTTTTATATTTTTTAGATAAATTGCCAACAGCATAAACGGATGTCCTATTAAAAATTCTTTTATTCGCGGCCGAACATAAAATATTTTCTCTAAATATATGCGGAAAGTTTCTTCCGACGAAGGCATGATGCCGGAATTCCCGCTGCGCATTATATAGAATCCCAATACTGCAAGCAAAACTGCTAAAAAAATAAGTTCACCTATTAAAACGTTTTTATTCAGCAAATCTTTCACATTTTCTTTATATAATAACAAAAATGATATTATAATGGGTAGGATCAGGGCAATTTTAATACCACGAAATTGATCCACACCCAACATAAAATCTTTTGTAGACAATAAACCCGAAATTACGATTCCGGAAATTATTGAAAAAATAATTGTTAATAAAAAAGTTATGGATATATTTGTAAAAATATTATTTGGCAGATATTTATTCTTCCCCCGGAAAAATATAATACAAATTACCGGCGATATAATTGATATAAAGAGTGTTATTATAGTAGTTAAAAATGAAAACTTTGATAAACTTGGGTTAATGTTCTTTATAGCTATAGATTTCCCTATATTATAACCGATATTTTCTACTGCATTTTTTGTTTCTTTTACATATTCTAATGCATTTTCCAAAGATGTCTGGGATAAATCAAGAATAATTATTTTAAAATTTCTTTCAAGAACAGCCCTTTTGGTTTTTTCAATATTTTTCTTTGTATCTGAATCCCATTTAAGCTTAAATATCCTAAGACCTTCATCAGATTTTTTCAATAACTTTTTTGTTTCTTTCTGTTTAAAAGATTCAATAATTCCCAAAGTGTAATTATAATTAGAAGGAATCTCGCCGTAAAAGTCATCAGCCATAATTACAGAAAGAACATCTGGAGTTCTTTGCGGTAAAAGCGACAGGTTACCTTGTATAAAATAAACTAAATTTAAATTTAAACTCTGTATGTAAGATATTTTTTCCGAAGATATTCCTATATATTTTTCCTGAGGAAGGGTTATATATTTCTCATCACCGGTTTCCAGAAAATAATCTTTTACTTTTTCATCTGAAATTATAATTGTATTGATGCCGGCATTTTTAAAATCTGCAAGTTTTCTTTTACCAAATAAATCATCAACATCATCATATTTGACCGCTAATGCTACTGATTTGCCGGATTCATTTGCAATTTTATTCTTTAATGGAACAATAACAATGCATAAAAGAATAATTATGCTAATAATATAGAATATTGCTATTTTTTGTAAATTTCTCATCCGAATAGTTCTCTTAATTTATTTCTATCTTTCTCCAAATCCTGAGGTGTTTTTATCGGAAAAAATCTTTCTTTTCTATCAACTACAATATATTCTGATTTTAGAATTGTTGATAGATCCCCTGCGAGATGCTCAAATTGAATAACTTTTTTGTCTGCAACTTTTTTTTCAACATAGTAAAATGGAAGTTTAAAATTTTTATCCAGGCTTGCTGCTTTAAAAATATATGTTGCGGTATTAAAAACAGATATTGAGTCCTGATTAAAATCTGCGGGAAATTTAAACTGTTCGACAATTTCCAAATGATTATTAACTATTGCAGGTGCCCCGCCCTTATCGCCGGGATATTTTTCCGCAAGTTCAACTGTCATTTCGGTCTGTTTATCTATGTGATAACCGAGTATTAATTCATTAATACTAGCGCCTAAATTATCGACGTTAGAGTACCAGATATGTTCTCCGCCATTTTTTAAAAAATCGCTTAGAAGACCGCTTTTTTGAAATGCAAATGAAAAATCGCCATGTCCTGGGCCATAATAAGATTCATTTTCCGGCAGGTGGTATTCGCCATTCGCATCTAATCGTTTTGCTATGAATTGACTAAAACATTTAATACTGTTTTTAAGTCCAAAATAATTGTTTATTTCAAGATGTTCAAGCGTTGCGCTTTCAGTAGCATAACTGTTCATAATGTAAATAGGGATTAATACATTATATTTTTGGTTTATTTTTTTTATCTGCTCAAGTTTTATTTGCATAAAACTTTTCCTGTCATAAACCTCAACTATCCCCTTAACTACTCCGCCGAATCTTGTTGCCATGCCGCCATTGACTATAACGACGCCTAGTTTTTTATTTTTTATTGCACTGGCGCCTAATTCAACCAATTTTTGCTTGACAGCCTCATCCTTTTTTGGATTAAAAAATTTGGTTTCATCCGGCGGCAGTACTTTGCCTTTAATAATATTGTTTTTATCTGAAAATTCACCGGATATAAATTTCTTTCTCAATCCTTCAAATAGTTTCTCATCGAAATTATATTTTTGTAAGATATTCATTTTATCAATCCTTCATAAAGTTTTTTTGTCTGGCCTGCTATATTTTCCCAGGAAAAATATTTTTCTACGCGGGCACGGCTATTTTCTCCGAGTTTTTTCCTTAGATTATCGTCTTTCAATAAACGGTTAACAGAATCGGCAATTTGTTTTGAGTTTTTTGGTTCAACCAATATGCCGGTTTCTTCAGGAAGAACTACTTCCAGGATTCCGCCTGTTGCAGAGGCTACAACGGGAGTTTTACATGACATAGCTTCAAGGTTGATAATACCAAACGGTTCATAAATTGAAGGACATACGAATACTTTTGCCGAACTGTATAACTGTATATATTCCTCTTCCTTTAAAAGTTTATGAATCCAGACGATATTTTTTTTCTTTGCAACTTTTTTTGTCATTGCATCTTCATAATCCTTTGTGTCCGCACCGGTTGCCCCTAGCACTATCTGGCACGGAATATCGTCTGCTGCATCTATTAAATATTCCATTCCCTTTTGCGGAGTAGGTCGGCCGACAAAAAGAATATAATCATCAGCTATGCCATATTCTTTCTTTAGTTTTGCGTTTAAAGGAGTATATTTCCACTTATTTAAATCTACACCGTTATAAATAACTTCTATTTTTTCCGGTTTTATATTGAAAAATTTCAGTATATCCTGTTTCATTAAATTTGATACAGCGATAACTTTGTCGGCAGATTCGATTCCTATTTTTTCAGTCCAGGTGCTTAATTGATAGCCGTGTCCTAGCTGGTCTTCTTTCCATGGCCTTAACGGCTCAAGTGAATGGCAGGTCGCAACAAAAGGTATGTCGTAAAGAATTTTTGCCATCAATCCGCCAAAGTGGCCGTACCATGTATGTGTATGTACAACATCAGAGTCAATTTCTTCCATCTGGGCTAGAAGGTTTACCGAAAGTGTTTCAAGTGTCGGAGAGAATTTTTTACCTTTAAGGGCTTCCCAGCCTTTATAACCTTTAACTTTCAAAGAATCTGCACTGGAATTCTGATCACCGAAGCATCTGATGTCAACATCCATTATTTTAGAAAGCTCCTGTGCCAGATACCTCAAATGTACTCCTGCTCCGCCATAAACATACGGCGGATACTCTTTTGCCATCATCGTTACTTTCATCTTGCCTCCCTCTGTTAAATAAACTACTTAAAAATAGTTATATCACCTTAGTATCGTATAATTTTACAAATTAGTGTAAGGGTAAAGAGGTAAAGAGGTAGAAGGGTAGAGAGTAATGACTTAAGATTTTAACTTTAGAACTAATCTCTAACTTCTATTTAATATACGCTTATTTCTAAAATAACCCTATAATATGTTTTATCTATCTACCCTTTTACCTGTCTACCTGTCTACCTGCTTCTAATGTCCCGGCGTTGTTATATACGCGTGTATTATTGACTGAAAACCGATTTTTTTAGCTTCGTTGTTTATGGTCGCTGCATAGCTTTCATCAAATGTTTCACAGGTATAAACCCGCCAGAGTATCTCATTGTTGAAAAATTCTGCCAATTCCCGTCTTGCATAAACATCATTATGTTTTATAACTTTTTCACGTAATTCAAAAAAACTTTTTGAGTGTCTTATTGCCATATCGTTAGAAGCATAGCTGCGTTTTGTTTGTATATTGCTGCTAATTTTGAAGATATATACAGGTTCTTTGTGCGGTTCAAGTCGAATATAATTTTCCCTTCCATGCCACAAATAACTTTTGCCTGTAATTAATTCTTCTGCTGCGTAATCAGCATCTGAAGGAATACCAAAATCTTCAAGCGGTATTGTCATTCTTGCTTCCTGCGTTTCATGCGGATTAAGATTTGCGGCAATCAATATTATATTCCCATCTAATTTTTTTCCGTAGCAGAGGATGTTATCATTGTTTGAATTAAGAATTTTGAGATTGTCATAATATTGAAGTGCTGGATTTTGCCGTCTTATTTCGTTTAATTTAACAATATAATCTTTTATATTTCCCGGCCTGTTCCAATCCCATACTTTGTATTGATATTTTTCTGAATCGACATAATTTTCTGTACCGGGGAATGCGTTGCCGTCACAAAGTTCAAAGCCGCTATACATTCCATATACTGAGGATAGAGTTGAAGCAAGTGCAATCCTTAATTTAAAAGCGGGTCGTCCGCCGGTTTGAATTATTGGCGGGCAAATGTCTGGCGTATTTGTGAAAAGGTTGCCTCTTAAGAAATCTTTTAGATATGAATTAGTGAGTTTGGAAAAATATTCTATTAATTCGTTTTTACCGTTACGCCATGTGAAGTAAGTATAAGATTGCGAGAATCCGACTCTTGCAAGTTCTTCAAGCTTATCATAATTTGTAAATGCTTCAGCAAGAAAAACTGTCTCAGGATATTCTTTTTTAACCTCTGCTATTAGCCATTTCCAGAATTCCGTAGGTTTTGTATGTGGATTGTCTATTCTGAAATGGGTGACTCCAAGTTTACGCCAGAAAATAATGATTGATTTAAGTTCGTTCCAAAGCTCTTCTTTATTTGGCGGATAGAAATTCAAAGGATAAATATCTTCATATTTTTTTGGCGGATTTTCCGAGTAAGCAATAGTACCATCGGCTCTTTTATGGAACCATTCCGGATGTTCTTTTACGTACGGGTGATCAGGTGAACAGTTATAGGCAATGTCCAGAGCGACCTCAAATCCCATTTTTTTAGCTGTATTAACAAAATGTTTGAAATCGCTTATCGTTCCAAGTTCCGGTTCAATTGATTTATGACCGCCTTGTTCATTTCCTATCGCCCATGGACATCCGGGGTCATTGGGGCCTGCATTCAATGAATTATTTGGGCCTTTTCGGTGAGATCTTCCGATCGGATGTATTGGAGGAAAATATATTACATCGAATCCCATTTTTTTAATGTCGGGAAGGCGTTTTTCACAATCAGCAAATGTACCGCTTTTATTTGGAATAGTTCCTTGTGATCGCGGGAACATCTCATACCAGGCAGCGAACCTGGCGTATTTTTCTTCAACTAAAAGTTCTAAAATTTTACCGTAACCTTCAACGGTGTATTTGTAAAAACCTGAGTTCTCAGGAGAAAACGATGCTATATATTTTTCATCTTTTTGAAGCATCGGAATTTTTTTCCATTGTTTGTCAGCTGCTTTTCTATATTTAAAAATAGGTGTTTTGCTTTCCGGACAGTCTGCTTCACAATATACTAAAAATTTCCTGTCAACTTCCGTTTTTACAGGATATTTGCCGCCTTCTAAATCCGGATATACGCTTTTTATTTTCATATTTAATACCAACTTCAATGTGTTTCTCTTAAAAATTTTGCAGCTTCTTCCGGGGGTGTTGGATTGATATAAAATCCCGTGCCCCACTCAAAACCTGCCACTTTTGTTAAACGCGGCATCATTTCTATGTGCCAGTGATAATAAGGCAATTTTCCTGTTCTGCAAGGTGCATTATGAATAACAAAATTATACGGCGGTTTTTCCAGTATTTCATTCATTCTTGCGTTTATGTCTCTTAGCATCATAGCGAGGTTTGCAACTTCGTGTTTTGGTAAATCCTCGAAAACCGATGAATGTACTTTCGGCAATATCCATGTTTCAAACGGAAATCTTGATGCAAATGGTGCAATACAAATAAAGTCTTCATTTTCTGAAACTATTCTTGTATTTGCTTCGGTTTCTTCGTGTATAATGTCGCAAAATACACATCTTTCTTTATATTCAAAATAATTTCTCCCGCCTTCAATTTCCTGTTTAACTCTTACAGGAATAGTCGGCATTGCGATTATCTGGGAATGCGGATGTGCAAGTGATGCACCCGCATCGGCACCGTGATTTTTAAAAACTAAAATATATTCAAAGCGTATATCTTTTTTTAAATCTAATATCCTGTCACGGTAAGCCCAGACAACCTCTTCTGCCTGTTTATTATCTAAATCGGAAAAGTCGGCGTTATGATTTGGAGTTTCTATGATTACTTCATGCGCGCCAATTCCGTCCATATAATCGAACATACCTTCACCGCGCCGGTTAAGGGTTCCTTCAACCCGTAGGACCGGAAATTTATTAGGAATGGCACGTACCCACCAGCCTTTTTCGTCTTTTTTTGTTCCGGGTTCTCTAAAAGATAAAATTTCCGGCGGTGTTAAATTTTCTTTACCGGGACAAAACGGACAGCCGTCGGAAGTATCTATTTCCGGAATTTTTTCAAAATCTTTCTTTACTTTCCCTCTTTCTTTTGTGATAATCACCCATCGGCCGATAATAGGATCTCGTCTTAGTTCTGGCATTTTTTCTCCTCACTAATTATGAAACTGGTACTGGTTTATGATTAAAACCGCAGTTTTTTAAATATTCAATAGAGTTTATCAAATCTTCCCTAGTAGCGGATTTATGTGTTTCATTTACAAGTATAGTATCATCTTGCGCAAACTCCGCAATTTCTTTAAAATTAACCTCTCCCGTGCCGGGTGCTTTGTGGTCGTAAACTCCGATAACATCATGCAAATGCATTCCAACAATTCTATCGGAATAAAAGCTTAAAAAATCTAGATGATTATTAACAACTTTTTGTTTTTCAGCAACAAACGCGTGACCGACATCATACCAAAGCCCCAAGGAGTTTGCATCAAAGTTTTGGAATATTATTTTGTAGTCATCAATAGAAGGAATCTCATTTGCCCAAAAACGGTTTTCAAGGCCTAACCTTACTTTTTTATTAGCTGTATAATTAAGAAGATTATCAAGCGATTTAAGTACATTTTCTATATAGGGTTTTAATTTAGATTTTCGTTCTGATAAGAAATTTTCTAAAACCTTTGAATATTCGTTTCCTGCCCCGGTTTCATTATATTTTCTTGCCAAAATTCTCCCTGTAATATCCATCTCAATTTCACCGGTATGAAATACTACTGCTTTCGCGCCAATATCATTTGCAACATCAATTGATTTTTTAGTGAGCATTATGGCTGTTTTACGTTCGTTTTCATCGATTGATGAGATGCTGAACGGAGAATAGATAGTCCTGCCTGCGGGAACAAAACTAAGTTTCGGGCAATAGTTATGAACCGAGACAACTTTTAACTTTCCGGCAATTTCTGATATGAAACTTTCGGGTACTTCTACGTTTAATTCCACAGCTGAAAAGCCCAGAGATTTTATTTCTTCAACAAGCGATGCCGGATTATTATGTTTTGAAATACTGTAAACAGTAGAAAGTGCAATCATATTAAAAGAGTTTTAGAGTTCATAGTGTTTGTAGCGTTTTAGTGTTAAAAGCTTTTACTCAATAACTCTAAAACCCTAAAACTCGATAACGCAAAAACCTGCCGTTATCATCTTCCTTCCTGCTGCTGCTTTTGGAATAAATCGATTAACGGCTGAGCAACTGAAGACGGTGATTCTTCATAATGCGAAAATTTCATTTTGAAATTTCCTGCGCCTTTGGTAATAGAACGTAGATCGGTTGCATAACTGGATACCTCGGATAAAGGAGCAGTTGCAATTACTTTTTGTTTTTTACCTGTCCGTTCCATACCCATTACTCTTCCTCTTCTTGAATTCAAGTCACCCATAACAGCGCCCATATAATCATCGGGTATTATAACTTCAAGCTCAACAATAGGTTCTAATATACAGGGTTTGGATTCTACAAAACCTTTTTTAAGTGCCATGCTTCCTGCAATTTTAAACGCCATATCAGATGAATCAACTTCGTGATAACTGCCGTCATATAACGTAACCCGTATATCCGTTACAGGATAACCAGAAATTACACCCTGTTCCATAGCTTCTTTTACGCCTTTTTCTACGGACGGAATATAGTTTCTTGGAATTCTGCCCTCACGGATTGCATTTACAAATTCAAAACCCTTTCCTCTTTCAAGAGGTTCAAGTTTTAACCAGCAGTCGCCGTACTGTCCGCGTCCGCCCGTTTGTCTTTTATATTTTCCCTGAACTTCCGTGTTTCCTTTTATGGTTTCCCTGTAAGCGACTTTCGGCGGTTTAAGTTCTACATTAATTTCATATCTTTCTCTTACTCTTGCTATTGCAACTTCAATATGCAGCGCTCCAAGTCCTGATAATATCAGTTCTTTGGTTTCTGCATTAAAATAGGATTTTATCGTCGGATCCTCACGCATCATAGATTGTAGTGCGGAAGCAACTTTTTCTTCTTCTCCCTTTGATTTTGAATATACTGCCATGCTAATGTTGGGTTCAGGAAAATTGATGGTTTTTATTTTAACTGCCAATGATTCATCGCCAAGAATGTCATTTGTATGGGTTTCTTTTAGTTTTACAGCTGCTATGATATCTCCTGCCAGTGCTTCTGAAAGTTCAGTTCTTTTTTTGCCTAATAGTGTACATAAATTTCCTAATCTTTCGCTTGTTCGTTTGGTAATGTTTTTAATATCTTGTCCTTGTGTAATTTTTCCGGAATAAATTCTAAGAAACGAAAGGTTTCCTGTATGCGGTTCTATCACACTTTTAAAAACAAGAATACTTGGTTTATCCGAATCAGGAATAGTATATGCTTCCGGGAAAAACTCAGTTATAAAATTAGTAATTAAATCGCATCCGATATTCTTTGCGGCGCTACCACAAAGAACAGGTATAATAGCTTTTGAAGAAATGCCTTTTTTAAAAACTTTTGTTAATTCATCCTTAGATATTTCTTTTCCTTCGAGATATTTCTCAATCAAGACGTCATCATGCGAAGCGACGGCTTCTATGAATTTGTCTCTGTGTTCATTTGAAGGATCTAAAATTAAAGAAGTTACTTTTGAAAATTTCGTGCCGGTTCCATCAGGTACAAATACCGGTACAATATTATTGCTAAATTCTTTAAGGTGATTCATTGCTTTTTGAAAATCAACATCTTCTTTGTCAAGTTTGTTGATAAATATCGCTTTGGGTTTGTCACAATTTTCCCAGATATATTCAAAAGTAGCGTCAATAGTAGAAAAAGCATCAAAGACAAAGATAGCAGCATCGGTTGCATTAATCGCTGAAATAGTTTCACCAATAAAATCATAATAACCCGGAGTATCAAAGATATTTAATTTAGTACCATTTAAATCAAAAGAAATCATAGATGTATAAACCGAGGATATTCTTGAAATTTCATCCTTATTGAAATCGCTTACTGTATTACCTTCTTCAACCTTTCCTAACCGGTTGCTTAATTTAGCATTAAAAATAATAGCTTCAACTAAAGATGTTTTTCCTGAGCCGCCGCTTCCAACGATTGCTACATTCCTTATCTTGTCCTTAGAATAGACCATCATTGCTCCTGTTCAACATTAATTTCTTCCAAAGAAGGAAGTTCATCTGTCGATTTCAGTCCGAAATAAACCAAAAATTGCTGTGTTGTCCCGTATAGAAACGGGGTTCCGACTGTTTCCTTTTTTCCGCAAGGTCTCACTAAATTTTTTTCAACAAGCGTTTTCAATACAGCACTTACTTCAACGCCTCGTATTTGTTCAATTTCTGCACGTGTGATTGGCTGCTTATATGCTACTATTGCAAGCGTTTCAAGCGCGGATGCAGAAAGTTTTAAAATAGTCTCGTCTTTGTAAAGTTTCCGTATATACTGGGCGTAATCTCTTTTTGTTGAAAATTGAACTCCGCCTGCTATTTCAATAATCTGAATAGCTGATTGTCTTTCGGCATACTCTTTTATTAATTCCTGAATAGCCTGTTTTACTTCTTCAATAGATTTGTCACCTAAAATTTGCGCGATTGTTTCAATCTTAAGCGGACCCTGAGAAACAAATAAAAGTGCTTCAATTATTTTTTTTAGTTCCATAATTTTATTGTCCTTGATTAATTTGTGATGATGCTACAGTCTGTGCTTGTGCTCTGTAAATTCTTATCTCTCCAAAATGTTTATCCTGTCTTACATAAATTCTACCGATTTTTATTAATTCAAGTAATGCCATGAACGTCACAACAATTGAAGTTTTTGTTTCATCCTTAGAGAAAATTGACACAAAAGATAGAAATTGCTTTCCTTCCAACAATGAAAGAATAATTCTTATTTTCTTTTCAATAGTGTATTCATCTTTTATTATTTCTTTTGAAGATATTTTTGCTTTCGAAAGAACCTGTTTGAATGCATCCAGTAAATCAAAAAGAGAAACAGCTATGCCAAAATCTTCATCCTTAAATTCCGGTGTAACTTTACGGTAAAAGACATCTTTTTGATTTTCAAGGTTAGTATGTAGGATTTTTGATGCTTCTTTAAATTTTTTATATTCAAGAATACGTCTTACAATCTCATCTCTCGGATCAATGAGTTCTTCCTCATCTTCCTCTTGTGATGGCAGAAGCATTTTTGACTTTATCCTCATCAGAGTAGATGCCATTACCAAAAAGTCGCCTGCGATCTCAAGATTTAACTGGTTCATCATATCCAGGTAAGCAAGGTATTCAGAGGTTATTTTGGAAATAGGAATATCGTAAATGTCCAGATCGCTTTTTTGAATCAAGTGAATAAGAAGATCCATAGGACCTTCAAATATTTCTAATTTTATTCCATATTCCATAGTTTCAAAGATTTTCTTACTTCAGACATTGTTTTTTCGGTTACAGCTTTTGCTTTCTGTGTACCATTTTTTAATATTTCGTTAATTAACATAGGGTTGCTTTTAAGTTCATGCTGTTTTTTGTGAATTGGTTCAAGAGATTTAATTATTCTTTCAGCCAGCATTTTTTTGCATTGTACGCAACCGATAGTTCCTTTTTTGCATTTTTCTTCAATTTCTTTAGGGTTCTCGTAGTAAATTTCCTGGAGTGAATAGATTGCGCACACATCAGGATGCCCTTGGTCAGTCGGATGTATTCTTGACGGATCTGTTAAGTAAGAAGATATTTTTTTAGAAATGATTTCGGGTGTATCTGATAAATAAATACAGTTGTTATAGGATTTTGACATCTTGCGTCCATCGGTACCGGGAACTTTTGAGGTTTTAGTAAGCAGTGCCTGTGGTTCAGTTAAAATTTCACCGTATAACGAATTAAATCTTCTTGCTATTTCTCTTGTCAATTCTAAGTGTGGGAGTTGGTCTTCGCCAACCGGCACTTTATCTGCTTTATAAATTAAAATATCCGATGCCTGTAACACCGGATATCCGAGAAAACCGTAAGTATGAATATCGCGGGTTTTTATTTCTTTTAATTGTTCTTTATAAGTCGGGCACCGTTCCAGCCAGGGAAGAGGAGTTATCATAGATAAAAACAAATGTAATTCTGCATGTTCCAAAAGCTGCGACTGAACGAATAATGTGGATTTTTCAGGATCGAGTCCGACAGAAAGCCAATCTATCACCATATCGATAGAATCCTGTTTAATTTTATCCGTTTTTTCATATTCTGTTGTTAAAGCATGCCAATCCGCAACAAAATAAAAACATTCATATTTTTTTTGAAGCTCAACCCAGTTGGAAAGAGCACCGTGTAAATGTCCGAGATGTAACTTTCCGGAAGGTCTCATACCTGATAATACCCGTTGTTTCAGATTTTTCTCCATATATTTTAATTATTTCTAAATGATTACACAGATTTTTAACACCGAGTACACAGATTAAAGCTTTTACCCGTTACCCGTTACTCGTTACTCGTTACTTGTCTTTATTACAAACCCATTAAAAGCAAGCTTTGTATAAATTGAACTATAATCCATAGAAAATCTAATAAACCAAAAGAAAGCAAAAGAAAAATAATGAAAATTCCGTATCTTTCAAGTTGATTATATTTATAAGCAAGATTGGACGGTAAGAAAGCAGAGACAATTCTTGAACCGTCAAGCGGTGGTATCGGAACCAGATTAAAAACAGCTAGTATAAGATTAATCTGCACATTTATATACATAAGTTTTATTATTAAGCTGTTTATAGCCAAATAAGGGTCCAGTCCTGGAATCTTAAAAAGCCAGATAATTAAAGCAGAAATAATTGCAACTGAAAAATTTGAACCCGGTCCCGCAAGTGCAACCTTAGCCATATCATTTGTAGGATTGTTTAATTTATAGGGGTTTATAGGAACCGGTTTTGCCCATCCTATAAGGACCGGTGCGCGAATTATAATCAAAAGTAACGGTAGTATTATTGTGCCGACTAAATCAATATGTGGAATTGGATTAAGGGTTAAGCGGCCTGATAATTTTGCGGTGTCGTCGCCGTTTAAATAAGCCATCCAGCCATGGCTGATTTCATGTATCACGACTGCAAAAAATAAAAGCGGTATAGCCAAAATCATATCTACATTAGAAATTTGCATATTTTAATATTATATTTTTTAATGACAAAATGTCAACCATTTTTTATTACATTGTCAAGCCAAAATAGAAATGTCTGGTTTTTAACAAAGTAGAAGTGTCTTGTTTTTGACTTTTGTTATTCATTAGTTTTTAATAGT
>MGVS01000045.1:6895-30430 GCA_001800605.1 Elusimicrobia bacterium RIFOXYD2_FULL_34_15 | reverse complement strand
ACGGAAAATTTTAAATTTTTTAACTCCATACGAAGTATTTCATAGACTGTTGCATTAGCAATTTGAATCTACACAGCTACCTATTTATTCTGAATAGCTTGTTTCTGATGATTTTCGGTGCTTTTGTTGAACTCATCAACTTTTTTCTGGGAATCTTTTATCATATCCGAATAATTATCCGCTTCCGCGTTTATGCCCTGCTCTTTTAACGCTTTCTCAGTCGGCTTATCCAATGCTGAATTTTTGTAATAAACTTTTACTGCATAATATGCCAATAAAATAACCAAAGCAGTTGCTATCAATATTTCAAGTAATGCAAATGCTCTTTGTTTTTCAGTCCTGCTCATATTTCTTTATTTAAAAAATATTTAAAAAAATTGGGTTTATAAAAATATCTTATATAACTTTCGGTACCAGGCCAGCCAAATTTAGTAAGTATCCTCGCAGAAAATTTATTAAAACCTGGTTTTAAATACAATATTTGTTTTTCTTTGTGCTCCTGCCAACCACTGTTATTTGCATTTATTATAAAAGTTTTAAATGTAGGTGAACTAATGGCTGATAGCAATATTTTCACTATACCTTTATCCGGATAATATCTGATAGTATTTATTCTCGTCTGGTTCATAGCATATCTAAAATCATCAGGATCGTCAGTGATTATTCTGTCACGAAAGGACTCGTTTGTATCAAATTCCTTCCACATTAAGGATTCACCAAAAAAAATCTTTAGAACATTATTGCCTATATAAGGATATTCGCGGTAATTGTTTTTTAATGTTAAATTACTATTTAATCCTTTATAAAGAATACTTATCGGTTCGCTTAACTGGTCAGCTTTCATGATAATTGAATAAAGTTTATAATTCACCAAGTCATTTACTGTAACTTTGGTTTTATTACCGTCATAATTAACCTTATATATTCCTTTTGTTTTTTTATTCCAATATGCGCTGCATAAATCCCTGCCTCTTAAAGGAATTCCGTCCTTTTCATAATATATATCATTATCAGGGTCCATTACAACCCATCTATTATATTCATCCGACCACACAGCCGTAGCAAAATGTCCGATAAGATCTATATATCTTGCATGTAGGCCGATCGATTGGCAAGACTGTAAAAAAACAACGGCATATTGCGCGCAAAACCCGTAATTCCCATGCTTCCTTGCTAAATCGAGAATTTCGACTGCGTCAAAAGGCGGATAATAAAAATACTTTCCGGCTTTCCATTGCTGATTAACCCAATGCCGTAATAAAACTATTTTCTCAAATTGTGATTTGCCGGAAGCAACAACTTCATCAAGATGTTCTCTGCTTCTTAACAGTTTAAGTCGAGGATGTGAAAAGTCATCTTCAATAAATTTATAATCGGTTACAAGATACTCTCCGTTCTTTTTATCCGTTACTATTATAAAACTTAACCGCATAAAGAAAATAACTAATCCAATAATTAAAAATAATATAATTATTCTCAGATATATCCTATTTTTAATACTAACAACATCTATATTTTTTTTCTGATTCATATTACAGTGGTTTACCCCGTACGAGATAGGAAGCATTTCCTAATGCTTCCGTGACTACTAAATAAATCCCTATGTATTTTACAACCCATTTACTTTTAAATATGCATTTACAAGTTAAAAGTAATCTCTAACGGGGCTTACCCCGTACGAAAATGTTGTAAAAGTTACTTGTTAATTATATTATATTTTAAAATCATTATAACTCTTCATTTTGTAACGGGGTTTACCCAGTTATATGCTTCTGTCTAATGTTCTATACTGGATTGCTTCGGCGATATGCTGCGACTGGATTTTCTTTGAAATTGCCAGGTCGGCAATGGTTCTCGCAACTTTTAATATCCTGTCATGTGCACGTGCAGAAAAACCAAGTTTTTCCATTGCGTGTTTCAACAGTTTTTTACTTTCTTCATCTATTTCACAATATTTTTTTATGTGTTTTGATTCCATGTGGGCGTTACAGTATAAGTTCTTTTCTTTTTTTAATCTTTCCTTCTGCCTTTTTCTCGTTTTTACAATCCTTTTCCTTATTTCAGCAGAAGATTCGGATATTATAGTTGTATCAGATAATTCATCAAATTTTACGGATGGAACGTCTATGTGCAAGTCAATCCTGTCCATTAGCGGTCCGGATATTTTGGATATATATTTTTTAATTGCAAATGGCGTGCAGGCACATTCTTTGGTCGGATGACCGTAATAGCCGCACGGGCAGGGATTCATTGCGGCAACCAGCATAAATCTTGCCGGGTATGTCAATGATGCCTGTGCGCGGGATACGGTTACAACACCGTCTTCAAGCGGCTGTCTTAATACTTCTAAGACATTTCTGTGAAATTCTGGCAGTTCATCTAAAAATAAAACACCGTTATGTGAAAGCGAAACTTCACCGGGTTTAGGATAAGAGCCGCCGCCTATTAATGCAACATCAGATATCGTGTGATGCGGTGACCTGAATGAACGGGTTGCTATCATTGAATTGTGTGAAGAAGTAAGACCGGCTATGGAATGTATTTTAGTAGTTTCTATCGCTTCTTCAAAAGACATCTGAGGCAAGATTGTCGGTATCCTTTTTGTAAGCATTGTTTTTCCGCTACCGGGTGAACCGATTAGTAAAATATTATGTCCGCCTGCACAAGCGATTTCAACCGCTCTTTTTACGAACGCCTGGCCCTTTACATCTTTAAAATCCACTTCGTAATTTGAAGATGCGGAAAAAAGTCCCGCTAGATCAATTTTATAATTTTCAGGGGTTATTTCTGATGAGATTATTTCAACTGCCGATTTAAGGTTCTTTGCAGGATAAACGCATAGACCGTCCACTATTGCCGCTTCGTTTTTGTTTATTTCAGGAAGAACTAAACCGTCGTAGCTCTCTTCACGCAATTTAATAGCAATCGGAAGAACACCATTGACTCTTCTTATTGAGCCGTCAAGAGAAAGCTCGCCTATAAGCGAGAATTTTTTATTTATATTTGATTTTATCTGACCCGTAGCAATCAGCACTCCAATTGCAATAGGTAAATCGAATATTGCACCTTCTTTTTTTATTCCTGCCGGAGCAAGATTGACGGTAACCTTTTTGGTCGGAAAATCGTAACCCGAATTTTTTATTGCAGATACCACCCTATCTCTTGATTCTTTAACCGAAGTATCGGGGAGCCCGACTATGTTAAAAGTCGGGAAACCTTTTGATATATCAACTTCAACGGTGACATCGTAGCCGTCAATCCCAAAAACGGATGCTGAATTAACCTGTGAAAGCATAAAATTTACCCCGTTAGAGATAGGACGCATTTCCTAATGCTTCCGTAACTCTTAAACAAACTTTTATTTATTTTATATTTCCTTTATTTCCAAATATGTATATACGCTTACAAACTAATCTCTAACGGGGCTCATAAATTTTCTTTTACTATTTCTTTTAATTCCGGTATTGAAGGCAGTTTATAAATATCCCTTACAAAGATTCCTCGCCGTGTATTTTTTTTCCAGGATAGATAAGCTATTTTGTTGGTTCCGGATACCCGGGGAGATGTTGAAGATAAAAATTCGTTACTGGTAAGCGTTTCTATTTCTCTATTTTTAATATTTACTAAAAAAATTGCTTTATTCTGATAGATATCTTTCAATTCCACATTTTTAATATTATATTTTCTGCGTGTAGAACCAAGAAAAACAATTGATTTGTTATCATTTGTAAACATCGGATATTTATTATATGCATTATCCGATACAATTTCTTCTGTTTTTTTGTTTAAAATATCATAAATATAAATACCGTTGAAATCTAATGAATCAATTTTGCCGTCATTGTTAGTATCCCGTCTTTTTGAAAGAAATAATGCATATTTATCATCCGGTGAGTAAGACGGGAATGAATTATCAAACATATCTTCTGTGATTTGTTTTGTGGTTCTGTGAAATATATCGGTAATGTATATCGACGATGCGTCCCTGAAATTTATTTTACCGTCTCCGTTTGTATCCTGCCGCCATGAAGAATAAATAATATACTTACTATCATTTGAGACTACCGGAGCGGTGTTTTCATATAAATCAGAAACAATTTCTGCAATATTTTTTGATTTTATATCTATTGAATAAATACCGGAATTTCCGCCTATACGCCGCCAGCTGCAAAATACAACCAATTTATTATCATAAGTAAACATCGGCTTCCTGCAAAACAGCTTGTCTGAAACCAGCAATTCTTCTTCGTTTTTTTCTAAATCATAAAGATATATCCCGGCAGAATCCTTTGCATTAATTTTACCGTCTCCGTTTGTATCACGACGCCGTGAAAGATACAATGCATATCTACCGTCTGCCGAAAAAGAGCAATCGGAATTATGAAATTTATCTTCAACAATCTGTTTCTCATTTTTTCCGTTAATATCCACTACATAGACACCGCCATTATCAAGGAAATTTATATAGCCGTCTCCGTTTGTATCACGCCTTCTGGATACGTAAATTATCTTTTGCCCGTCAGATGAAAAATTTAAGCATGAATTATAATATTTATCGGATGATATTTTCTTAAAGTTTGTTATTCCGGTTATTTTCCTGATAATTTCATCGTCAGGAAATTGCTCCAAACATTCAAATAAGTTTTCTCTTGTTTCAAATATATCATTTTTTTTGTAGTAACCCTCGGCAAGATAATATAACAACCTGGCATCTTTTGGATTATCGGAAACAAGTTCAGAGAAGATGCGAATAGCATCATCGTATCTTCCGTTTTTTAATAATTCAACACCCTTATCCTGTTTTGTTTTAAAAAATATCATATATTTTGAAAGCGTTACCGCTCTGGCAATGATTGTTTTTTTTAACAATCATATATTTTACTATACGGTATAACCGGAAAACACAAAAGCATTTTTTATATGTTCTATTTCGTAGTTATTAATTGCAATTATATCGAAGCGATAATCCGAATATAATGAATTTTTCTTAATAAAGGTTAAGGCAGAAAGCATTAAATGTTTTTTTTTGTAATTATTTACGGCAAGTTGCGGAGCACCATATTCATCACTGTTTCTTGTTTTTACTTCTATAAATACAAAAGTGTTTTTATCTTTCGCTATTATGTCTATTTCCCCGAATTTTGTTTTAAAATTTTTATCAATTATCTTGTATCCGATATTTTCGAGAAATTTCCCCGCAATATCTTCCCCGAATTTTCCGAGCTCAGCTGATTGGGTCATATGATTTTACCGGTTCAAAACTTCTCCTGTGAATTTCGCAAGGACCAAATTTCTTGATTGCCGAAATATGACTTTTTGTCCCATAACCTTTATGTTTTGCAAAACCATAATTGGGATATTTTTTATCAAATTCTTCCATCATTAAATCGCGGGTTACTTTTGCTATAACAGAAGCGGCTGCAATAGACGCACTTTTCGCATCGCCGCTTATAATGGTTTTCTGCTTCGTTTTTATATCGATTGGCTGGTTGCCGTCTATAATAACCAGTTCCGGCTGGCTGACAAGTTTTTCAACTGCAATTTTCATTGATAGCTTAGTAGCCTCTAAAATATTTATGCGGTCAATAGTAGAATGCTCCACTATCCCTACCTGATATTCAATGCAATTTTCTATTATTTGTTTGTATACGGAAAGACGCATCGACGGGGAAAGCTTTTTAGAATCATTAAGATTTTCAATTATTATATTTTTCTTAAGAATTGCAACTGCAGAAACAACAGGTCCTGCTAACGGACCTCTGCCAGCCTCATCAATTCCTGCTAAAATACCATTAGGACAAATTGATTTATCAAAATCCCATAGCTCTTTCATTTTCCCAATATACGGTTTAACTATTTTAAGCTGGCTGATCGGCAGCGGGTGCCTTTGTTTCCTGAACCTGTTCTTTTCCGGCACGTTCTTCCATTCTTGCTGATTTACCGGAAAGTCCTCTTAAATAATACAAACGGCTTCTTCTTACTTTTCTATGTTTTACTAATTCTATTTTCTCAAGACGAGGCGAATTGAGCATAAAAACTCTTTCAACGCCTATTCCAAAAGAAATTTTTCTTACCGTAATGGTTTTTCCGTTTCCGGCGCCCCTGATTCTTAAAATTGTACCTTCAAAAACCTGAGTTCTCTCCGAATCGCCTTCAATAATTTTGTAATGAACTTTCACCAAATCACCCGGCCTGATTTCGGAATTTGCTTTTTTGGCATACTGATTTTCAACAACACTTATTAGATTTTCCATTTTGCCCTCCATTTTTTATTCTCAATAGTTCCGGTCTTTTTTTTATTGTATTGTTAATTGCGTTATCTTTTTTCCATTTTTCTATTTCTTTATGATTGCCTGACAAAAGAATTTTTGGTACTTTTAAACCTCGAAAGTCATAAGGTCTGGTATACATTGGACTTATTAACTTTCCATCCCAGAGTGAATCATTCTCAACAGAATCGACTTTACCTACTACATTTGGTATCAACCGGCTTACAGCATCAACAACAACCATTGCGGGAATTTCACCGCCTGTTAAGACATAATCACCGATTGATATTTCTTCATCCACAAACTTTAATATCCGTTCGTCAACACCGCCATAGTGACCGCAAACAAGCACTATATGTTTTAAATTAGCAAGTTCTTTTGCTTTTTGTTGATTGAAAACTTTACCCTGTGGCGATAATAATATTACCCTGCAACTCTTACCTTTATGTTTTACGGATTTTATTGCATCAACAATCGGCGGTGCCATCATTAACATTCCCGCTCCGCCGCCATATGCTTTATCATCAACAGTTTTATGTCTATCAGTTGTAAATTTTCTTATATCGGTGATTTTTACATCTACTATTTTTTTTTCTATTGCTTTTTTAATTATACTTTTAGAAAAAACAGATTCAAAGAGCGGAGGAAAAAGCGTTAAAATATCTATTCGCATTGTTATTCTAAAACTTCCACCCTGTATTTTTCATTCTTCTTTGTCGCAGCAGCAGCAACTACCTGTCTTATTGCTTTAATTATTTTGCCTTGCTTGCCAATTATCCTGCCTTTATCTGAATCATCAACTTTTATTTTTATTACTTTGCCAATCTCAGAATCATCAATAGAAATATTTACTTCTTTTGAATTATCTACGAGTGATTTGACTATATATTCAACAAGTTCCTTCATAATTACTCCTTAATATCTTTCCAAACCCCATTAGATGTATTGATTAATCGCGTTTTAGAAAATATTATTATTTTACCCGTTATTTTACAAACATTTAACTGGGTGAAAACTATACTAAATACTCTTCAAAACTTCTGTTTGTTTTTTTATCAAACCTTTTACAGTATCAGATACAATTGCGCCTATTTTTATCCAATGATTAATTCTTTCCATATTCAGAAAAATATCCTTTTTATTAGAAGGATTGTAATGTCCCAGCTCTTCAATCGGAGCTCCCTGACATCTTTTTTTGGAATGGATAACTACTACTCTGTAAACAGGTTTCAGTGTTTTACCTATTCTTTTTAACTTAATTGCAACAGCCATTTGTTATACCTCCTGATAAATTTTTCGCTAATGCTCAAAATTTAAGTATTTAGTATTTAGTAATTTGTAATTAGTGATAGGCAATAATTTTATAGATACTAATGAAAAATTTATTCCTAACTACTAATTACTCGCACTAATTACTTCTTTATTTTTTACTCGTTGTATCTATCAACTATGAACCATGAACCGTAGCTGATAATTCTCTCAATTTTTCTATACTTTTTTTAATTCCAAATTCTGTTCTAAAAACAGAAGAACCCGCAACTACAATATCAGCACCGGCTTTTGATGCATCCGTTATGGTATCAAAATTAATTCCGCCGTCAACCTCTATTTTAAATTTATTATCTATTTTGCTTCTGTATTCTTTTAGCTTGCTAATCTTCGGCAAAGATATCGACATAAATTTCTGACCGCCAAAACCGGGATTAACACTCATTACAAGAACCAAAAAAACCTCATCAAGACATGGGATTATTTTTTCTATAGGTGTTGCAGGATTCAGAGAAATTCCTGCTTTTAAGTTTAAATCCTTAATTTTTTTAATCAATCCCAAAGGATTTTTTACTGTCTCAATGTGAAAAGTAATCCAATCACTTCCTGCTTTGGCAAAAGATTCTATATAATCTTCCGGATTAGTTATCATCAGATGCGTATCCATTACAGATTTTGTTTTTTTTCTCAATGACTCAACCACAACAGGACCAATTGATATATTAGGTACAAAATGTCCATCCATAACATCAATATGAAATATGTTTATATTCTCTTTTTCGCATTCCTCAATATCATTTATTAAGTTTGCGAAATCTGCCGATAGAATTGATGGTGAAATTTCTATGCTCATTATTTTGGTTTTGATGCTATCCAGAATTCCACTGATTGACCTTTATTTATAACAGCATCCGCTTCCGGCATTTGCTTAATTATAGTGTTGTCTGCAATTGACGGATCACTGACCATATTTGTGTTTTTTACTATTACCCCGTTCTCCACACACCACTGCTCGGCTTCCAATGAATTTTTATTAATAAAATTCGGCATCAATAAAGTACCTTCGAGTGGAACACCTAATGAAACAATAATATTAACCAGTCCGTCTTTTCTCACAGATGTTCTTGCAAGTGGACTCTGTGAGATTATTTTACCTTTTTCTACAGTATAAGAGTATTTTTCGTCCTGCTCTCCTAAATCCAAACTATTCTTTCTTAACATTACCTGAGCCGAACGAATAGTTTGATTAGTTAAATCAGGGACGAATATTACTTCCCCGCCTGCCGAGACAATTACTTTTATTGCTTTGCCTTCTTTGACAACGCTACCCGATACCGGTGACTGTGAAATTATCAGTCCCGCTTGGAGTTCTGTATTAAAATCTTCACCTGTTTTTTTAATATATAAATTTAGTGAAGATACCGTATCCAGCATATCGTTTATATTTTTTCCAATCAAGTTTGGCACTATTACATCTTTTTTGCTGTGGATTAAGGCGTCTATAAGCCGGTTCAATCCTACAAATCCAACAATTGCTATTATTAAGAAATACAAAATCCATTGAACTATTGTTTTAACTTCTTTTCTCATTTTCAAGATTAAACATTAATTAATATATTACCTTTGGTATTTTCATTTCTGCAAGCTTTTCTAATTTTTTTATTCGTTCTTCTACTGGGGGATGTGTCGAAAATAGCTTTAAAAGAGAATCACCCCTTAACGGATTAACAATAAACATATGTGCCGTAGCCGGTTCTACATGTGACGGTATTTTTTTAGAATAATTTTCCAATTTCCTGAGTGCTGAAGCCAATGACAGTGGTTCTCCAGACAGTTTAGCACCACCCTCATCTGCCCCATATTCGCGAGACCGGGAAATAGCTAATTGTATCAAAAGAGCAGCTATAGGTGCTATTATTGCCATAATCAAAAGCCCGAGGCCACCACCATTCCTATCCCTATCGTCTCTGGAACCACCGCCAAATATCGCAGCAAATTGTGCCATACGTGCGAGCATTGAAATTGCACCGGCCATTGTTGCCGCAATTGTTGCAACCAGTATATCTCGATGAGTTATATGTGAAAGTTCGTGTGCTATAACACCTTCCAACTCATTATCATCTAAAATATCCAAAATGCCTTTAGTAACTGCAACCGCTGCATGATCAGGATTTCTACCTGTAGCAAAAGCATTTGGTGTTTCCATTGGTAAAATATATATTTTAGGCATTGGGATATTGCCTTTTACAGTCAAGTTACGGACAATTTTATAAATTTCAGGCGCATCATTTTCGGACACTGGTTTTGCTCTATACATTGCAAGCACTATCTTATCTGAAAACCAATACATAATAAAATTCATAACCGCTGCAAATATAAAAGCAGTTATCATACCCTGCCTTCCGCCGATTGCATTGCCTATTAAAATAAAAAGGAACATCATTGTCAACATTAATAAAAATGTCTTAATACCATTCATAAAACTTTACCTCCGAATAACTTATTTATTATATAAAAATATTTTGATTTGTCAACCTAATTTATCGCCAATTTTAAGATTGTAACCTTGCAGAAAAGCCCATGCGGACATGATATTTTTCGAAGCTGGTTGGACAGATTTGACCAATAGATAACCACTGCCACATTTTAAAACAAAACCAACATTTTTTTCTAACGCAATTACGGTACCTGCTGTAAAAGATTCCGAATTAAGATAATTTGTCTGATTTACGATTTCTGCATCAAGTATTTTCAAACTATGAACTACGAACTTTGAACTTTGAACTTCTGTATACGCTCCCGGCCATGGCTTTGTCCCGCGAACCAAACAATAAATCTCTTCAGCAGATTTTTCCCAAATTATTTTTCCATCTTCTTTTTTTAAAGGCGGTGCGTAACTCTTACTGCCCGTTTGTTCAATACCCTTATCTTCATTTTTTGCTTTTTTAAGTGTTTCTTTTAGAACATCAAGAGCAATTGGAATAAGTTTTTTCTGAAGACTTATTGTATCATCATTTTTATCTATTTCTATCTTTTTCTGGGATATTATTCTGCCTGTATCCATGCCTTCATCCATCCAGAAACTTGTTATGCCTGTATTGGCTTCACCATTTATTAAAGCCCATTGGATTGGCGCAGCACCACAGTATTTTGGTAGAAGAGAAAAATGTATATTAATGCAGCCATTCGGGAAAATGTCCAAAACCTTTTTAGGTAATATTTTACCATATGCTGCAACTATTGCAAGATCCGGTTTAATGTCCGACAAATTAGAAATAAAATCCTGATTTTGAATATTTTCAGGAGTAAATATCGGTATCTTCTTTTCAAGAGCATTTTTTTTTATGCCGGAAGGCAATGTTACTAAATGTCTTTTGGCAGGTTTATCACTTTTTGTGACAACAGCAATAAGATTCTCATTTTCTATTAAGTAATCTAGAATCGGATTTACATAACCGGGAGTGCCAAAAAATATTAGCTTCATTTTTTAAAATACTCCCGTTTAAGCTTCCATTTTTTTAACGGATTTACTTTATCTATAAAAACATTGCCATTCAGGTGATCAAATTCATGTTGAAAAACCCTTGCCAGCATACCTTCGGCATCCATTTTTAATTCTTTCCCGGATGTTGTAAGACCTATAAGACATATTTTTTTTGCACGTTTTACTTCTGATGCAATACCTGGAAGTGAAAGACATCCTTCCTCAAAAAAACAGTTTCCCTCCATTGATATAATCTGAGGATTTATAACTACTATTGGATTTTTTTTACTTTCCGGCTTTATATCAACAACAAAAATACTTTTAGATATTCCAACCTGATTTGCAGCAAGACCAACTCCGCTAAAGAAATACATTGTTTCAATCATGTCTTTAGCCAATTTAATCAAATCGCCATCAATTTTTGTAATGTTTTCTGTTTTGGTCTTAAGTATAATATCCGGATATTTTTTAATTTGCAAAATAGCCATAATAATGGAATTATACCAGATTAGTTTTTGTTGTCAAGAACTTCAATTAAAAATGTTAAATTTTCCGCCACTGAACTATCGGCGGATCCGCCAAAGTCTTAGTGGCGGAAAAATGAATGTGGAAATCTTATTTAATAGTTATCTCTATTAAATTATTCCTTAATTTTTAATTTTTAACTTTTAATTTTGAATTGCCTTTTTCTTATCCTAATATTTTTTCAATTTTTTTTATTAAATCATTTATATCAAACGGTTTTGGAACATATTCGTCTGCTTTTAAAAAGACAGTACCGATATATCTGTCCCTATGTTCTTTCTTTTTGGTAAGTAGTATTACGGGTATTTTAGCGGTTGCAGGATTGGTTTTAATTTCTGAGCAAAGTTCATATCCTGTTTTTCTGGGCATAAGTAAATCGAGAACTATTAAATCCGGTTTTTCAGAATCAATTAGTTTTGATCCATCTTCTCCGTCTAAAGCACGGACGCATTCATACTTATCCGGGAGTAAATTTGTACATATCAATTCCGCTACATTCGGGTCGTCATCGATTACAGCGATTTTCTTCTTAATTCCCATAACATTTTCTCCTAAGAGTGCTTTCACCTTATTAATTACCATTTCTATTTCAAACGGTTTAGTGATATATGCATCGACACCTATTTTTTTTGAAATTCCTCTATCTAGCTTTTCATCTCTTGCTGTTAAAATTATAATTTTTGGCACAGGAGATATATATAAACCGTCTTCATATAATATATTCCAGCAAAAATGATAACCATCCATTCCCGGCATTTTTAAATCAACTATAACTAAATCCGGTTTGAAAATTTTAGTTTTTTTTAATCCTTCAATACCGTCTAAAGCACTAACCACATTATAGCCGGATTTTTTTAGATTTATTTCTAACAAATCCAAAAGGTTTTTATCATCGTCAACTACCATAATATTGTATTTCTTATTTTCCATTTAAACCTCAACCAAATTATTTTTTCTTCTATTGAATACGAAACAACTCTTTTTGCCTTTGGCCTCAATTTTTGCATATTTTTTTGTTTCTGTTACTAATTCAACAATTTTTCCATAATGATTTAATTCTGCATCTTCATTAGTAACTATTCCTATTGATAAAGTCATAATATTAAATCTCTGCCTTTTCCCCTTCCTATTTTTTTCTATTATATATCCTATCTTTAAATCTTCAGAATTATAAAAACTTTTGATTCTCCTATCAAATAATTCGATTATTTTCAGACAAAGCATCTCACACTCATCAGGTTTACAAATTAAAATAAAATCATCTCCGCCAATGTGACCTATAAATATATTGTTATTTGTACTCTGCTTAAGAATTTCTGCTGTAAATTTTATAACATCATCACCTTTTTCAAATCCGTATTTATCATTGTATGCTTTAAAATTATTTATATCCAGATAAGCAAATGCAAATTTTTCACCAATATTTATCTGACGGTTAACCTCTTGCATAATACTTACATTTCCGGGTAAATGAGTCAACGGATTTGCCGACAAAATATGTTTTGTCCGTTTTAAAAGAGCATCAACTCTTATTATTAATTCATCAATATTAAACGGTTTAGTCATATATTCATCAGCACCTAATTTCAAACCGGTTATTTTATCATTTGATTTATCCTTGGCAGAAATAACAATTATTGGTGTAAATAGATTTATTCTTTTTTTTCTTAGACTCTGACAAATTATAAAACCGTTAACTTCCGGCAGAATAATATCTAATATTATAAGATCAAATCTTTCGTTTTCTACTAATTCCAACGCTTTTTTTCCATCATAAGCAGTAGTTAATTGATAACCGAAACCCTCAAGATTTACTCTTACTAATTCAACTATGGAAGGATCATCATCAACAATTAATATTTTAGGTTTTTTCATTTTCAAATAATATTACAATAATTAAGAGCCACAAACTAAATTAGACATCTACTATTTAATTATTTTTTTTACTTTCCTAATTAAATCTAAGGGATCAAATGGTTTTGCAACAAAAAAGTCAGAACCGGATTTTTTAGCTCTCTCGATGTCTTCTCTCTGAGTAGCTGCAGTAAGAAATATTACCGGAATATTTTTTGTTTTGGAATTGCATTTTATATTTTCACAAACTTCCCAACCGTCAATATTCGGCATTAAACAATCTAAAATAATCAGATCGGGATGCTCAGTTTCAACTTTTGCTAAACCCTCTTCTCCGCTGTATGCAGTAATTACATTGTATTTATTAGCTTCAAGATTTACCTTAAGTAATTCAACCACATTTACTTCATCATCAACAATTAGTATCTTCTTATTCATTTTTCTTTTGTTTTTTTGGTAATGTGAAACTAAATTTACTGCCTTTTCCGGATTCAGACTCAACCCAGATTTCTCCTTTGTGAGCATTTATTATTCCTTTCGCAATAGTAAGACCAAGACCACTACCGATATTCTTTTTCGTAATGTTGTCATGCCCGCGGTAGAATTTCTCAAATATTTTCAAATATTCTTCTTTTTTAATACCCGGTCCATTATCTTCAATACTAATATTAATAGAATCGTCAAAATCTTTTAATTCGACAACTATTTTCCCACCTGCCGAAGTATATTTGATGGCATTACCAATAATATTCATCATTACTTGTTTAATCCTATCTCTATCTGCTTCAGCAAACAAAATTTTATCAGGTAAATTTGTTTTTATTTGTATTTCATGGGATAACTTAATAGAATCAACCGTTTCTTTTACTAATTCAGAAATATTTACATCTTCGAAATGTAAGCCAAAATTTCCCGCTTCAATTTTGGAAATATCAAGAAAATCATCGATTAATTTTCCCAAACGCTTGCCTTCTGTTTCTATTATTTTTAAATATTGCACTTCTTGTTCTTTGGGTAATTTTAATCTCAATATTGTCTGTGCAAAGCCAATAATTCCTGTTAAAGGAGTCCTCAGTTCATGCGAAACAATTGAAACAAATTCTGATTTAAGCTTGTCCAATTCTGTTAGTTTTCTATTTGATTCCTCTAGTAACTCTGTTTTCTTAATTAAAATATTGTTTGTTATTTCCAATTCTCTTGTTGCATCCTGAATTTTCTTATTCAAATTTTTGGTCAAATCGTCAAGATACGCTGCCATATTATTCATTGAAAACGCTAATTTCCCTATTACATCATCACTCCTAACCGGTATTCTTTTTGAATAATCACCATTGGCAATATTGTCAGCATTCTTTTGCATTTCTATTAAAGGTTTTAGAAGTATGCCTGAAATTAACCATGCCACAAACAATACAAGAAAAAGCGTTATTATACTTATATTTAAAGAAAGAAAAAAACTTTTTCTTAGGTCGGCCTTAATTTCTTTAAGTGAAAAACCAATTTGAACATATTTAAGGCCTGAATCTCCCGCGTGCAAAGGAAATGATTTTATGAAAACATCGTTCTTTGACTTTCTAATATTTTCACTATCTTTAATAAAGTTAGGTTTATTTATCAATTCTCTTATTGAAGAATACTTAATAATGTTTTTACCATCAGCTATCAATGCAAATTCAATCCCTGGTTGTTTATCAAAGAGATCTAATATTCTCAAAATATTATCATGTTTTTCTTTAATGGAATAATTATGAACTTCTTCTGTGAAGATTTCACCTAAAGAATCTACTTTGATTAGCATCTTATCTTCAAATAAAGTTCTTTCTAAAGTTATTCTATTTGTTATGAGCAAACCCAACATAATTATGCTTATGAATGCTATCGCAACTATTATTTTAATTCTATAGCTCATTTTTATGTTACCTATACTGTTTCAATGGGGTCAACATCAATTACTACATTAACTCCTTTCTTAGGATAATCTTCTAAAACCTTTAAAATATCTTTTGATATATGCTTGTAATTACTCTCTTCAAATTTTAACAATATCTGCCACCTATGCTTACCGGCAAGATAAGAAATTATCTTTGGAACAGGTCCTAAAACTGATAAACCTGTTATACCATTTAGATTCAATGTAATGCTTTCAGATTCACTAATTACATCTTTTTCATTTTTTCCTAAAACCGTAATATTTACCAGTTTTTTATAGGGAGGCCATTCAAATTCTTTTCTTATATTAATTTCGCTTTCATAAAACTTTTTATAATCAAATTCGGAAGCATATTTTATTGCATAATGATCCGGATGCTCAGACTGAATTATAACCTGTCCTTCTGAATGTCCTCTTCCGCACCTTCCGATAGAATGGGTTAACAGCGAAAAAGTCCGTTCTGCCGCACGAAAATCTGCGGAATACAAACCGGAATTTGCATTTATTACCCCAACAACTGTTAAATTAGAAAAATCAAAACCTTTTGCAGCTATCTGCGTACCAATTAAGATACACGGATGCCCTGATTTCATTTTTTGGAATGTTTTTGAAAATGATATTTTTGTATCAGCATCCATTCTAACTACATCAACTATAGGAAATGCTTTTTTTATAATTTCTTCAATTTTTTCCGTACCATAACCAAAGTAACTAATATCGCCATTACAAACTAGACAATTCTTTACAAAATTCTGTTTGAAACCGCAGTAGTGACATAAAAGGACTGACTGATTCTTATGAGCAACAAGCGGTATTAAACATTTCGGACATTTCACTACATTTTCACATTGTTTGCATTTTAATATTGTAGCCCAACCACGCCTATTTACCATCAAAAATACTTGTTTTTTCTGTAATATTGCTGACTGGATAGCAAATTTCAAGGGTTTTGAAACAGCAAATCCTTTTGTATATTTTAAATTAATAACCGAAACTTTCGGAAGCGGCCTGCTTTCGATTCTCTCCGACAATTTAAGAATTTCAATTTCCTTTTTATTAACTTTGTTATATATTTCTATTGAAGGTGTGGCAGAGCCCAGAACTACAACGCCGTTTACTATTTTTGCTCTTTGTATCGCCACATCCCTTGCATTATACTTTGGCGTTTGAATATTTTTATAAAAATCGTCGTCTTCTTCGTCCAAAATAAATAATTTGGGATTGTTGACCGGCAAAAATATAGCAGAACGTGTTCCCAAAATAACTTTTATTATGCCTGACTTTAATTTTGCAATAAAACTATTTTTTTCTTTTTGAGTTAAATTGCTATGCCAGAGTCCTACTTTATCTTTGAAACGGTTTTGTAACAATTCTATGAACTGGCTCGTCAACGAAACATCCGGAACAAGATAAATAGCCGAATAATCATTTTCTATGCAATATTCTATAGCCTTAGTATAAACCTCGGTTTTTCCCGAATCGTTCATTCCGTATAGCAAAAAAGTTTTCTGATGAGAATTTTTCATAGAAGTAATTATTTTTTCTATTGCTGATCCTTGTTCCAGAGTAGGAATAAGCGGAATTTCTGATTCAGAATGCATATATGGAGCAGTTATTTTATTTTTAGAAAGTTTTATAGTTTTAGGTAAAATTAAATTTAAAGCGGAGCCAAATGAACACAAGTAATATTCTGAAATCCAATTTGCAAGCTTAATTAAATCTTCTGTTATAATAGGTTCAGTATCGACAACTTTAATTATTTTTTTAAGATGTACGTCTGATTTTTCTTTAATAGCAACCACAAATCCCGTAATTTTTCTGTTATTAAAAGGCACAAGAACACGACAGCCGGTCTTCACATCAAAATCAGATATGTAATCAAAATTTTTATTTATATTTAAAGGAAGTGCAACTTCTATAATCATGTTTTTTACTCCACAATTAAGCTAAAAAAGGAATTTTTTAAGGTAAGTTTTATAGAGCGAGTTCTTTTTTAATTTTCTTTATATCTTCCCAGGTATCAACCTTCCAACCGGGATTCCTTAAGAGTGCGGCAGGATGGTATGTAGGCATTACTTTAATTCCTTTATAATCATAAAATCTGCCTCTAAGTTTTCCCATTGGCATTTCCAATCCTGTCAATGTTACTGCCGAGACACTGCCCAGTGCACATATAATTTTTGGTTTTATCAATTCAATCTGTTTTTCAAGATAAGGTAAACATGCTGATGCTTCTTCCTGATTAGGTTTTCTATCATTTCCCCTCTTTTCGGGATTTGACGGGTCTATCATAGGATGGCATTTAACGATATTAGCTATATAAACATCTTCTCTTCGCAGTCCTAATGATCTTGGTTCAGTTATAATATCATCTAACAATTTCCCGGCTCTGCCGATAAAAGGTCTGCCAAGACGATCCTCATCAAAACCAGGTCCTTCACCAACAAACATAAGTTCTGCTTTTGGGTTACCCTCTCCAAACACAGTATTTTTCCTTGATTTCGAAAGTGGACATTTTTCGCAATTTTTAACAATTTCGCAGAGTTCCCGCAACCCGCCGCCGACATTCACTTCTATTTTTTTAGTTTTGCAATTTTCCTTAGCTTTTTGTATTTTTCTGCCTTCGAACGCGATTATAGATATTAGTCCATCCGCTTTTAATTGTTCAATATATTTTTTCGTAATCTTTATCGTATCGTTCAGATTATCCATATTTTTTCCCTTTTTGAGGTTTTTTCGGTCTTTTCGGTTTACAGAAATATTCATTTATGTAATTAATCAGCTTATTAATATCTAATGGTTTTTCAAACCATGCAATAAATCTTGCTGATTCCGTTTTATCAAATAATCTTTTTGTATCACTCATTCCGGTAATTATAATAATCGGTATATCTTTTGTATCTTGTTCATCTTTAAGTTCCAAATCCAAAGTATAACCATCTATTTTTGGCATCATAATATCCACTATAACCAAATCAGGTTTTTCTGCTTTAATCTTTTCTAAAGCTGTTTCTCCGTTATCGCAGCAAATCACATCATAATCTGCGCCTTTAAGGTTTACTTCTAACAACTGCAAAATATTTGGGTCATCGTCTGCAACAAGAATTTTTTTTCTATTCATAGCTTAACCTCCATTCCTTTCCGCTCACTCAACAATATTTTTATTTTCTTTATTATAGTTTGAATCTCAAAAGGTTTTGAAAAAAAAGCGTCTGTTCCAAGTGAAAGAGCTCTATCCTTATCTGATTTCTGAGCAAATGCAGTTATAATAATCACTAATATATTCCTATACTTTGGATCGCTCTTTATTTTACCGCAAATTTCCCAGCCTGTTATTTTCGGTATTCCTATATCTAGAATTAAAACATCAGGACAGAATTTATTAATTTTCTCTAACGCTTCTTCTCCGTCGTTTGCTATATCAACTTCAAAATCAGCACTGATTAAATTGACCTTAAGCAAGCGTGATATATTTACTTCATCTTCGATGATTAATATTCTTTCTTTCATGAGTTAACTCTTTCCCCCGGTATTGTAAATGAAAAACAACTACCGCCTGAAACGACGTTTTCAACCCATATTTTTCCGCCATGCATTTCTATTATTGATTTAGCGATAGCTAGCCCCAAACCGGTACCGGTTTTTTTTCGCAAAATATCATCATCTATTATAAAAAATTTTTGGAATATTTTCTCTTTATACTTCGCAGGAATACCCGGACCTTTATCAAAAATATCCACCTTTACTCCATCCGGATAATTTTTTACGGCAATTTTTATAATAGATCCTTTTGGTGAAAATTTTATTGCGTTCCAAATGATATTTTGCAAAACTTGTGTTATCCTATCATTATCTATTTTTATTTTATTTATATTTTTGTCTGATTCAACAACTATATAGTCTCCTTTAAGAATCATATTAATACTTTTAGTAGTTTCTTTAACAAGTTCTGCCATATTGGTTTCTTCCTTATTCAATTCTATCATACCGGCTTCTATCTTTGAAACATCAAGAAAATCAGAGACTAATCTTGATATACGACATGATTCGTTGTGAATAATATTTAAATATTCTTTTTTATCTTGTTCTGATATTTTCAATTTATCATTTAAAATTGTATCCGTATATCCCATTATAGATGTCAGCGGAGTCCGCAAATCATGTGCAACTATCGAAACAAAATCCGATTTCTTTTTATCCAGTTCTTTCAACTGCTTGTTAAGTGTATCCAATTCCATAGATCGGTCTATTAGTTTTTTATTAAGAATATGTATGCCCTCTGTAGATTTTTTAATCTGATTTTCCAAATTGTTATAGAAATTGTTTAACTCGCCTATCATTGTATTAAATTGCTCGGATATGTCCCCAAGTTCATCCTTGCTTGAAACCGGCACAAAACAAGTGAAATCCTTTTTAGAAATACATTTTGCAGCCTCATGTAAGGATTTTAATGGCTTTAGAAAATATGTTAATAAATAATAATAAATTACCAAAATAAATATATCTGTAAACAACCATAATAAAATATTTGTAATTAAATCCCTGCCAACTATTTTATTAATAGAACTCATATCAAAACCGATATTTAAAGATCCGATTTTTGTGCCTTTTTTTCCGATTATACCCCTATATATATTATAAGTATTACTTTTTAATTTTAGTATATCGTCATTTTGAAATTTCTTGTCAATAAATTGAGGAGAGCCTTTCATAGCAACTATTTCATTATTTTCATTATAAAAAATCACATAACTCACATCCGAATTAGCAAAAAAGTTCTTAGCATAATTCTGCAAACTTGTTATATTATTCATTAAGTCTTCTTCAACAACAACGTAACATATTGTATTAACTACTTCATTTAACGATGCTCCAATTTTTTCTTTAAAATTACGGTTAATCTGTATAGTTCTAAAATATATAGCGATACCTATTGTAATAAAACTTATAACTGTAAAAGTTAAAAGTAATTTTATTTTAAAAGATATTTTATTAAAATTCAGCGTATTAATCTCCTTTCTTGTTACTTTTTAATATTTTACCAATAATTCTTTTAGCTAATATTTGCTTTGATAAATTATTGAAGCTTTCGATTTTGTATTTAGTTATAATTGCTCCTGTGCTTTTATCATTATTTAATGCACTTGCTATATTTGCTATTATAATATCTAATTTTTTCTTTTTTAATTTCCAGATAGCATTATTAATGAGGTTATTTGTTTCGAGGGCAAACCCAACCATAATTTTATCTTTACCGTTTTTACTGCAGGATGCTTCCATAAGGATATCATGATTAGGAATTAATTCCAATTTAATTGATTTGTTTGATTTCTTTATTTTATATTTAGATGCATTTTTTACTCTAAAGTCGCATACTGCAGCACAGGATATAAAAATATCGCATTTTTTTAAATACTTTTTCACTTGATAATACATCTCTAATGCTGAAATAACTTTTATAAATTTTACTTTTTTAGGAGGTTTTATTTTTGTTGGCCCGCTTACTAGAATTACTTTCCCGATTCTTTTTGATTCCTCAGCTAAAATATAACCCATCTTCCCAGAAGAATCATTGGAAATATATCTTACGGGATCAATGTATTCCTTCGTTGGTCCTGCGGTTATTAAAACAACTTTGTCTTTCATTTTAATAAGATTCTATAGATGCAACTTTTTGAGATTCAATATTTCTGATAAGATTTTTTCGGGTTCGGACATTCTACCGATATCGTTGTCACAACAGGCAAGCTCACCTTTTTCAGGTCCAATGAAATGATACCCAACTTTTTTGAGATATAAGATGTTTTTTTGAGTAACCGGATTCTTATACATTTCAGAATTCATAGCAGGACAAATTACAACCGGACATTTTACTGAAAGAACAAGTGTGGTAAGTGCATCATCAGCAATTCCGGATGCGATTTTCGCAATTATATTAGCAGTGGCAGGTGCAATTAATAATAATTCGGCTTTTTTTGCTATTGATATGTGTTCTATTTCCCAGTTAAAATCTGTGGCAAACATATTTAAATATACTTTATTTCTTGAAAGTGTCTGAATTGTGAGCGGTGTTATAAATTCGGATGCATTTTTAGTCATAACCGGAGTAACTAAAGCTCCCGATTTTATCAATAAACGTATTATTTCACACGCTTTATAGGCAGCTATTGAACCGCTTATACCTATAATGATTTTTTTATTTTTTAAATTTGACATTTTGTAATTTCTCCCCTTACTCCACCTTCGCATCCGCCGCGGCGGACCGCTCCTATCCGAATGAAGAATTTTCATCCCGCAACATTGGGATGGAGCTTCAAAATTCTTTTTATTTTATTAAATGCTTCTTGAAGTATATCATTTACAACTACATAATCATAATATTTTTGATATTTCATTTCTTTTTTAGCATTTTTTAACCGTTTTTCTATTTCCTTCTCCGTATCACGTTGCCTGTCTTTAAGTCTTCTTTTAAGTATATTCATTGAGGGCGGAACTATAAATATTAGTAATGATTCCGGATATATTTTTTTTACGTTCAATGCCCCTTTTACATCAATATTTAACACTACATTTTTCCCTGCCTTAAGATTTTTATCTAATTGTTCTTTAAGAGTTCCATAATAATATCCATGGACAATTGCCGTTTCAACAAATTTATTTGCTTTCTTTTTACGCAAAAATTCTCTTTTTGATAAGAAAAAATAATCCTTCCCATTTCTCTCACCGTGCAAAGGAGGACGGGTAGTAGTAGAAATTGAATGGCCAAGACCTTTTATTTTCTTAAGTATAAGGTTAACCAGAGTGGTTTTACCTGCACCTGAAGGAGCGGATAGTACAATTGGTATACCTAATTTCATCAATTATATTGTAGTTTTTTCAGTCCGGTTTGTCAACATAGCGACAATGCAAAATTAAAAATGAAAAAGTAAAAATTCAGGAATATTTAATCACTACTTGGTTTTACAATTATGGAGGGGTTTTTCAGGTAGGATTCTGTAAGTCCGAAAAAAATGAAAAGAATAATATATACTGGAAATACAAAAAACGAATTAATTGTAAAAGTATATAAAAAATACGAGAAAACTCCTATGAAAATTCCAAGAAGTGTATTATAATCATTTTCTTTTAGTTCAATATTTTTTAATAAACTACCGGCACAAAAATAGAAATAACTAATAAATATTAAAATGTTGGTTATCAAACCTAAAATACCGATTTCAATAAAATGTTTTATAAAAACTCCGCTATTGCAGTTCAACGCATTGCCTGCTCCGATTCCAAAGAACGGATGCTCTTTTACAGTCTGCCACGCCGCATTAAAATATGTAATAAAATTATTTACAAGTACATCGCTCCTGCAAATATATTTTTTAAGTAAACTATGCTTATCGATAGAAAAAAGCAGTATTGCACACACGATTAGAGCTATCCAATAACTGCCTCTTGATATTCTTTTAATTGAATTAAACCTTCTCCTCAAATAAACCATTTGTCCGCAAATCAATAAAAGTATCGATATTAAAAATATAACCCATATACTGCATGTTTTCGTTATAACTAAATTAAAAAAAATAATAAAACAGAACAACATCAATAAAACATGTTTAAGTACACCTCTGATTAATATCATTTTAACAAAAATTATGGGAAATATTAATAAAAGATAACCTGAATATATATTAATGTTAAAATCAACCATAGAATTCGGCAACCACTTAAAAAAATTAATACTTAAATGTAGTACAAAAGAATAAGCAGTTATAACAGCAGAAGAAATTATAAAGGTATTTATTATTACATTCCGTTCGCTTTCGGAAAATAAAGAAAGCGAATAAAGTATTGCTAACAATATTAAAAAAAATGCAGCGGATTCAAATACTAGTTTGACATTTCCGGCATTTTTTGCGGAAACAAGCATTATAAATAGAAATGTGAGCAGGGGAATTTTCAGGCGTATATTTTTGAGGGGTGTTTTTTTTATATATATTTTAAAAAGTAAAATTACAAGATATAAAAGTCCAAGAATTCCGAATATAATTCTACCGACTGCGTGGTTGTTATCCGGTAGAATAAAGTATGTAAACGGTACAAATATAACAAGTAATTGTATAAAGATTAAAGAAATTTTATCAAGCATCGTTCCGCCTTTGCGTCCCGTTTAAACACCGGGACCGCTTTGCGCCTGACGGCTCGTCTCGCATTAG